>DATACN010000090.1:0-6950 GCA_036258995.1 Thermoleophilaceae bacterium
CCGCGCCAGCCTAGCCGTCAGCCGCTGGCTGGCGCGGGCGGAGCAGCGCGGCAACGAGGGCCTGGCCCGGAGGCTGCGGGAAGAGCGCCGCCGCGCCGACGAGCGCTTCGATCCGCAGAAGGCGATCGAGGGCATGGCCCGCTACCTGAGCACTGCGAGAGACGAGTTCGGCCGCGATGAGCTCGCGGTGGCCTCCTACCACATGGGCATCGGCAACCTCGAGCGGGCCCTGCGGAGCTTCGCGGGCGAGGAGGCGGAGGAGGACGACGAGATCGCCGACGTGGTCGACGACCAGGACCTCGACTACGCGCGCGTGTACTTCGACAGCGCGCCCGACCGGCACGGCCGGACCTGGAGGTTCCTCTACAGCCTCGGCGACGACTCGAGCACCTACCTGTGGCGGGTGCGGGCGGCGGAGCGGATCATGCGCCTCTGGCGCCGCGACCCAGATCGCCTCGCCCGGCTTGCCGAGCTGCACGGCGACGGGCCCTCGGCGGAAGCTGTACTCCATCCGCCATCCGAGACGCGGGACGGCGAGCTGCGACCGCTCACCGCCGGCCAGGCGGGGCGCCACGGCCTGGCGTTGGGCAGCGGCGAGCAGGCGCTGCAGCCGGCTGCGGCCCGGCTCGTGGCCTGGATGGGCGACCGCGTGCGGGAGATAACCGGCGGCGACGCCCCGCTCACGCTCACTCGCGAGCGGCACGCGGGTGGCGGCGACGCATTGCACAGCACCGGGTTCGCGTTCGACGTGGAGAGGACCTATCCCGACCCGGGCCAGGCCGACGCCTTCCAGTTCGTCCTCGACCGGCTGCAAGCGCTTAACCTGATCGCGTGGTCCCGTGAATCCGAGGTCATCCACATCGCCGTCTCCTCGGAGGCCAGTTCGTTCTGACGGACAGAACGCCGCGATCGAGCTTCGGGGGGTGGTCAAGAAGTTCGGATCGCAGACGGTCCTCGACGGTCTCGACTTCGAGGTTCCGGCCGGGGCGATCACGGTGCTCCTGGGGCCCTCCGGGGCCGGCAAGACCGTGACGATCAAGCACATCCTCGGCCTGCTGAAGCCGGACAAGGGGAGCGTCCGGGTCTGGGGCAAGGACCTGGTCGAGATCTCCGAGGAGGAGCTCTACGAGCTCCGGCGCGGGATGAGCGTCGTGCTCCAGGGCGCGCTGCCGTTCACATGCGGCCTCTTCTACTCGCTCAGCGTCTACGAGAACGTGGCCTACGGCCTGCGCGAGCGCAGAAGCTGGTCGGAGGAGCAGATCGACCGGGTGACCAGGGACGCCCTGCGGATGGTCGGGCTGCTCGACCATGCCGAGCGGATGCCGCAGGACCTGAGCGGCGGCGAGGCCAAGCGCACGGCTCTGGCCAGGGCGCTGGCGCTCGAGTCGGGAATCCTCGTCATCGACGACCTCGACGCCGGGCTCGACAGCGTCCGGCTCAACCTGCTGGTCCAGATCATCAAGGAGGCGCAGGAGGACACCGACTGCACGGTTCTGGTCTCGACCCACGACATGGACGTGGCTCGTGACCTGGCCGACCACGTGGCCGTGATCCACGAGGGGCGGATCGTCGCCAGCGGCCCCGCCGGCGAGGTGCTCGAGTCGGACGAGCCCTTCGTGCGCCAGTTCGTCGGCGGCGAGACCGAGGGGCCTCTTCAGCTGCGCGACACCTGAGCGCCGGCGCCCGCCGGAGCGTTTCGGGTCCGGCTGGCCGCGGAATCACCACAATGGATGACCACGGCTACGCAGGGGCGGCAACGGCTGGTCGGCCCGAGACGGCTCGGGCTCGCCGTGGCTAGTGCGGTGGTGAGCGTCAACATCTGGACCGGCGCACCGCTGTTCGCGATCTGGGTCGGCTCTCGCTTCGAGGGCTGGGTGAGCGACAGCGCCAGCGGCACCGGCGGGGGCACGAGCATGCGGGCGGTCTTCGTGCTCGTTGCGGTGCTCGCGGTGCTCGAGCTGGTGCTGACCTTCGCCCTCGCCCGCCTGAGCGCCGCCTACGACGAGCTCACCGGGCGCCCGCAATCCGCCCGCCGCACCTCGCCCTGGCTTCGCAGCATGCGCGGCGAGAGGGAGGACTTCGAGCGCGAGAAGCACGGGATCAGCGCGGTCGAGCGCGTGGTGGTGATCAGCGTGGTCGCCGCCATGCTCGTGTTCGAGGTCTGGTTCTTCTTCTTCGCGGGCTCGTCGCTGCCGAACGCCTAGGAGCGACGTCCTCACATGGCGAAGCGGCCATCCGCGACCAGGTCGGCCGCGCGGCGGCTCAACTCCGAGACGACGTCCAGGTCGAGGTCGTCAAGCCGCTTGAAGCGGATGCAGCTCTTGCCGACGTCGACGTCGCCCAGCCGATCGGCGTTCTGCTCGGCGATGTAGCCGTCGTCGTCCGCTGCGCAGATGTAGAGGGAGACGTACTGCTTGTTGTTGGCCAGCCCGACCGGGAACCAGTCGCCCTCGCGGCCGGAGGCGTAGCGGTAGTGGTAGCTGCCGTATCCGATGAAGCGGTCGTTCCACATCTTCACGTCGAGCTCCGGGGCGGCCTCCCGCACCCGCTCGTGGACGGCGCGGACGATCTCTCGCCGGCCCTCAGGGAGCGACTCGATGTACTGGTCGACGGTGATCGGGAGATCCTAGGCGCCGGCGCGCCAGCATCGACCAGATCGCCACGGCCATCACCGTCAAGCCGGCCACCACGTCGACGAACACCGAGATCAGGCCGCGAGTGGTCAGCTCGTCGGGCGACCCGTACAGGAAGTGGCCCAGCGAGCTCGCGATCAGGTAGCCGTAGATGAGCAGGCACGCGTTCGCGGCGCGGAAGCGACCGCGCTCGTAGAGGCGCCAGCCGGCCACGCCCACGGCGGTGTAGAGAACCCAGCCGATCACCACCAGCACCGGGAACCAGTCGGGCTGCCAGCTCGCCTTCGGATAGGTGTCGACGTTGATCGCGTTGTCGGTGAAGTGGAAGAGCGACACCGCGATCGTGCCGAGCACGAGCCAGCGGACGGTGGTGGCGGAGGGCGGGCGTCTCATGCGGCTGCCGCGGCGGCGGGCGGCTGCGCCGCGGCGCCTTCCGCGGAGCGTTCGCGCAGCACGACCCGCGTCGAGTGCCGCGGGGTGATCGTGATCATGCGCCGCCCGGTCGCCTCGAGCTGCTCGACGGGCTCGAGCGTGAAGCGGCGCAGCGCGGCCCGCAGCACCACCTTCATCTCGACCATGGCAAACGACGCGCCCAGGCAGCGGCGGCGGCCGCCTCCGAACGGGATCCAGGTGTAGGTGCCGGGCTGCTCGTCCAGGAAGCGCTCGGGGCGGAAGGCGAACGGGTCGGGATAGATGTCGGGGTCGTGGTGGACGAGCCAGGCGCTGCAGATCAGCACGACGCCGGGCTCGTAATCCCAGTCGCCGACGCGGACCGGCTTCTTCACCAGCCTCGGCTCTGCCTGGGGCAGGACGGGGCGGCGGCGCAGGGCCTCGTAGAGCACGGCGGTCAGGTAGTCGTCGTCTTCAGAAGAGTCGAGCTCCGAGTGCAGCCGCGAAAGCACGCCCTGGTGGTAGGCCAGCAGCGCGAAGGTGAACCCGAGCGCGGAGGCCGTCGTCTCGTGGCCGGCGACCAGGGCGGTCATCAGCTCGTCGCGGATCTCCTCGCGGCTCATCTCCGAGCCGTCCTCGTGCTTTGCCTCGAGCAGCATCGACAGCACGTCGTCGCGGCGCTCGCCGGAGCGGCGGCGCTCGTCGATCTGCTCGTTGACGAGCCGGACGACCTCCTCGTGCTCGCGCTTGAACTGATCCCACGGGCCGAGGCCGAAGAAGCTGCGCTGGAACTTGGGGTCGACCGAGGTGATCGAGTTGCCGAACCGCAGGATTCGCCTCAGCTTCGCGCGCAGCTGGTCGAGCCGCTCGCCAACGGCCAGCCCGAACACCGCTCGCAGGATGATCTCCAGTGTCAGCGCCTGGAAGCGGGGAAGGAGCCGGACCGGCTCTCCCGCGCGCCAGTCGTCGACCTCGCGCTCGGCCAGCTCCTGCATCAGCCCGCGCAGCGCTTGCATCTTCTCGCCGTGGAAGGCGGGCAGCAGCAGCTTGCGCTGTTCGAGGTGCGGCTGCTCGTCGAGCAGGATCACCGAGTGCCTGCCCACGATCGGCTCGAGGATCCGGGCGCCCTCACCGGGATGCAGCACGTCGGGCGGCGCCGCGAAGACCTGCTTTAGCTCGTCGGGATCGCTGAGCATCACGAACGGCGGCTGGCCGGGCAGGCGGACCGTGAAGCGCTTCCCGTGCTTCCTGCGGTTGTGCTCCATCCAGGCCGTCGGACGGCTCCACCAGGCAATGCCCTGGAGGAAGGTCGGCGTCCGCGGCCCGGGCGGCAGCGACATGTGAGGTCTCTACCCGGAGCGCTGCGCCCGTAGTGTGATGCGCGTCACTTAGCGGGTTCGGCGGGCGATTCCTCGACCAGACGCAGGGACTCCTCGACCGGTAGGAGCTGCACCTCCTTCTGGATCGCGCGACAGCGTGGGCAGGTGATCGGCGCGGAGCTATCGCCAGCCATGTGGGCGAGCATTCCGCAGCTGGGGCACCTGACGTAGGGCACGGGACCTCCTTGCTCGGAGAGGCCCATTCGCCGCGGAAGGTACGGCGCCATGTGCCGCTTCTGGGGTGTCGCTCGGCGGCAAGTCGCTGTGCTCCCTGCCGACCGCGCATGGCCAGTCTACCGCGGAAGCCCGAGCCGGACAGAAAGCTGCTGGTGGCCCTACGGCGCCGGGGATGGCTTCGGCTCGAGCACGAACACCTCGACCGCCAGGTCCGGGTCGATGTGGTTCTGGCTCATGAATGCGATCACCTTGCGGTGAAGCGTTTCCTCCACGGCCTTGACGAGGTCGTCGCTCATGGCTCCCTGGTAGTCGTGACGCAGCTGTAGGACCCGGTCGGCTTGACCCGATTCGACGAGCTTGCGCTCGCCCCGCGTAAGGGTGTCCCCCAGCAGGATCATCACGGAGTCCTGATTGATCGTGGTGCGCGACCGCGTCGGCCCGCGGCCGGTGTACTCGCGGACGAGTTGCACAGCCGCTGCCGAGATCTCCGAAGCCGGCGAAGCCCCGTGGTGGTGGCCTTTCATGTGACCTCCTGGCCCGCTTCCTCGCTCGGGGTTGGACCACATGAAGGGCGAGGAAGCGCTGGAGGCCCTGCAAGCAGGTAGATCCAGGGTACCGCGAACAGGGAACTTGCGGGAATTATCAGGCCGGAGCGGTATCAGCTCGCTCAGCGCGAGGCGAGAAGCGCCGGGAGTCAGCGGGCCGGCGCTTCGGCGGCGCGCTCGAGCTGCTCGCGCACGTCGTCGCCGGTCAAGGGGCCGCGGTGGCCCGGCCAGCAGGAGCGCGGCTCGAGTCGCGCCAGCTTGCGAATGCTCTCTCGTGCCCGCTCGGTGTCGAGGTTGAAGGCCTCGTGCGGCACGGTCGGCGGTACTCGCCTTCCGACCGGGTCGGTCATGTAGAAGCAGTCGGTCACGAGCGCGAGGCGGTCCGACTCGCGCCACAGCCCGATCAGGCCGGGCGCGTGGCCCGCCAGCTCGATGACCTCGAAGCCGGCGATCCGGTCGCCCTCCTGAACGGTGCCGGCGATCTTCACCGGACCGCCGTCCCAGATGGCGGGGGCGAACGTATAGAGCGGCTGGATCCAGAGCGGCAGCTTCCCGAAGTCCATGTAGCCGCGGCCGCCGTCGCCCTCCGACGGCCCGACCGCGTCGGGGTGGCAGTAGACGGGCACGGCCGAGAGGGAAGGCGCGGTGCCGCGGTGGTCGAAGTCGCCGTGCCCGAGCACGATCTGCTTGAGCCCTCCCATCCGAGCGGCGGCCACGGCGACGGCCGCCGCCATGCCCTCCTCGCCGGCGTCGTACATGACGAGACCGTCCTTGTCCTCGATGAAGTACACGTTCATCGCGCGCCCGAGACCGCCGCGGATGATCCAGACCCCCTCCGCGATCTTCTCCGGCTCGTCGGCGACGAGCCTCGCGAGCCGCGGCCGGACCCGCATGACGCCGCCCGTGGCGCGCATGCCGTCGGCAGCCGTTCGCTCGGACGTCGCCGTCGTCATGTCCTAGATCTCTCCAAAGCGGCGCTTCGCGTAACGCCGCCTGGCGGAGCGAACGTGCCCGCGGCGTACGCTTCGCCCGTGGCGTGGAAGCCTCGCCTGACGAACGGTTGGCGACTGCTTTTGGCGGTGACCACGACCGTGCTACTCGGCATGGCCGTCGCCGCCTTCGGTTTCGGCCTGCGGCCCGGCGGCGAAGGCGAGCCGTCCGCCGGCGCGCGAGCCGCCGCATCGGGGGAGGGCGGCGGCGATGGCGAGGTCGTGCTCGACGAGGAAACGCCGCTCGCCGCCCGGCGCGACTCCGGCGACCCGGCGCGCCGCGGCCCCCGGCCGGTCGTGGTGGAGGCCGTACCGCCCGGCGGCAGGCGCGGCGACAGGAGCGACGACTCCGACGAACCACCCGCCCGCATCCTGAGGGAGAACGCCAAGCTGCGCCGTGAGCTCGACCACCTCAAGGCGCTCGAAGCCGAGCGCCGACGGGTCTCACGCCGGCTTCGGCGAGCGCTCGCGCAGTTCGGCGGGACGCTGCCGGTCGGCACGGGCGGTTTGCTGTGGCCGGTGCCAGGGTCTGTCGTGTCGCCCTTCGGCCAGCGCTGGGGTCGCCTGCATGCCGGGGTCGACATCGCCGCCTCCGCCGGGACGCCGATCTACGCGGCCCAGCACGGGCGCGTGGTGCTGGCCGGCTGGACGGGCGGTTACGGCAACTACGTGTGCGTCCAGCACACGCGCGCCTTGACCAGCTGCTACGCGCACCTTTCGCGCTACCTCACGCGCGCGGGGACGGGGGTGCGGCAGGGCGAGCCGATCGGGCTCGTCGGCTGCACGGGCCACTGCTTCGGCGACCACTTGCACTTCGAGACCTGGGTGCGCGCCCGC
>DATACN010000091.1:0-2273 GCA_036258995.1 Thermoleophilaceae bacterium
ACCTGATCGAGCTGCTCAACCGCGCCGACGAGGAGGCGCGCGGGATGGGCGACGAGTATGTCTCCACCGAGCACCTCCTGCTGGCTCTCGCCTCCGACCCCAAGATCGACGCGGGTGCCTCGCGCGACCAGCTGGCCGACGCCGTCCAGGAGGTGCGCGGCCCGCATCGCGTGACAGACCAGAACCCGGAGGACAAGTACCAGGCGCTCGAGAAGTTCGGCCGCGATCTGACCCAGGCCGCCGAGCAGGGCAAGCTCGACCCGGTGATCGGCCGCGACGACGAGATCCGGCGCGTGATCCAGGTGCTCTCGCGGCGCACCAAGAACAACCCGGTCCTGATCGGCGAGCCCGGCACCGGCAAGACGGCGATCGTCGAGGGGCTGGCTCAGCGAATCGTCTCGGGCGACGTGCCCGAGTCGCTGCGCGACCGGCGCGTGATCGCGCTCGACATCGGCGCGCTGATCGCGGGCTCGAAGTACCGCGGCGAGTTCGAGGACCGGCTGAAGGCGGTGCTCAAGGAGATCGCCGAGGCCGAGGGCCAGATCATCCTGTTCATGGACGAGCTGCACACCATCGTGGGCGCCGGCGCGGCCGAGGGCGCGGTCGACGCGGCCAACCTGCTCAAGCCCATGCTGGCGCGCGGCGAGCTGCGCGCTGTCGGCGCCACCACGCTCGACGAGTACCGCAAGCACATCGAGAAGGACGCCGCGCTCGAGCGCCGCTTCCAGCCGGTCCTCGTCGACGAGCCGAGCGTGGAGGACACGATCGCGATCCTGCGCGGGCTCAAGGAGCGCTACGAGGTGCACCACGGCGTGCGCATCCAGGACGCCGCCCTGATCGCGGCCGCGCTGCTGTCGCACCGCTACATCGCCGACCGCTTCCTGCCCGACAAGGCCATCGACCTGATCGACGAGGCCGCCTCGCGCGTGCGCATCGAGATCGACTCGATGCCGGTCGAGATCGACGAGGTCGAGCGGCGCATCCAGCAGCTCGAGATCGAGCTCCAGGCGCTGAAGAAGGAGACCGACGCGGCGTCCGCTGGCCGCAGGGAGGCGCTCGAGCGGGAGCTGGCGGACCTGCGCGAGCGCTCCGGCGCCATGAAGGCGCAGTGGCAGCGCGAGAAGGACGCCATCACCGCCGTGCGCGACGTCAAGGAGAAGCTCGAGCAGGCCCACCGCGAGGCCGAGCGGGCCGAGCGCGACGCCGACCTGCAGCGCGCCGCCGAGCTGCGCTACGGCGAGATCCCCGACCTCGAGAAGGCGCTCGAGCAGGCCGAGGTCCACACCGACGGCAACGCGGGCTTCCTGCGCGAGGAGGTCGGCGAGGAGGACGTGGCCGAGGTGGTCGCCAAGTGGACCGGCATCCCCGTCTCGAAGCTGATGGAGGGCGAGGTCGAGAAGCTCGTCCACATGGAGGAGCGCCTCCACGAGCGGGTGGTCGGCCAGGACCAGGCCGTGGAGGCCGTGTCGAACGCGCTGCGCCGCTCGCGGGCGGGGCTACAGGACCCCAACCGCCCGATCGGCGCCTTCCTGTTCATCGGCCCGACCGGGGTCGGCAAGACCGAGCTGGCCCGGGCGCTCGCGGAGTTCATGTTCGACTCCGAGCAGGCGATGGTGCGGATCGACATGTCGGAGTACATGGAGAAGCACTCCGTGTCGCGACTGGTCGGCGCGCCGCCCGGCTACGTGGGCTACGAGGAGGGCGGCCAGCTGACCGAGGCCGTGCGCCGGCGGCCCTATTCGGTCGTCCTGCTCGACGAGATCGAGAAGGCCCACAACGACGTCTTCAACATCCTGCTGCAGCTGATGGATGACGGGCGCCTGACCGACGGCCAGGGCCGCACCGTCGACTTCAAGAACAGCGTCGTGATCATGACCTCGAACGTGCCCGGCGGCATCGACGGCGTGAACGCCACCTTCAAGCCCGAGTTCATCAACCGGCTCGACGAGATCGTCGAGTTCCACCAGCTCACGCGCGAGGAGATCGCCCGGATCGTCGAGCTCCAGGTCGCGAAGCTGGCCGCGCGGGTGCGCGAGAAGGGCGTCGACATCGAGCTGACCGACGACGCCCGCACGCTGATCGGCAACCTCGGCTACGACCCCGCCTACGGCGCCCGCCCGCTCAAGCGGGTGATCCAGAAGCAGCTGATCGACAAGCTGGCGCTGAAGCTGCTGGAGGGTGAGTTCCAGCCGGACGACCGGGTGCTGGTGGATGCCGCCGACGGCGAGCTCAGCTTCGCGAAGTCCGGGGCCGTCGCCGAAGCGGCGGCCTGA
>DATACN010000092.1:0-5668 GCA_036258995.1 Thermoleophilaceae bacterium
TCTGCCGTCGCGACATCGCTCGCGTCGTAATGGCGCTGCGGATCGAGTTCGCGGGCCAGGACCATCCGGTAGGGCTGGAGATCGACCGCATCAAGGAGATGCTGGTCAAGCGAATCGCGAGCCTGGTGAACGCCGGCCGCCATGAGCACGACGGTGCCCGCGATGAAACACCCCTGCGCGGCGTCCATGGCCGGGAACGATAACATAGATACATACATGCATGTACGTATCTCGTCGGAGCGGAGCAGCCGCGCAAACCAGGTCGAGCGGAGGGCGCGCTCGCGTAGCGCGCTCCTCGAGTCGGGCGCCCGAGGCCTGTCCCGGTACGGCTACGGCAACCTTCGGCTCGAGGAGGTGGCGCGCGAGGCCGGCTACACGCGCGGCGCGCTCTACCACCAGTTCCAGGACAAAGAGGACCTCGCGCTCGCCGTGATCGCCTGGGTCGACGAGAACTGGGCGCGCGAGGTAGGGGACCCGGCCGGGGAGGCCGACGATCCGGTCGAAGAGCTGCTCGCGCTGGCTCGCGGCCACGCGGTCTTCTGCCGTCGCGACATCGCTCGCGTCGTAATGGCGCTGCGGATCGAGTTCGCGGGCCAGGACCATCCGGTGGGGCTGGAGATCGACCGCATCAAGGAGATGCTGGTCAAGCGAATCGCGAGCCTGGTGAACGCCGGCCGCAAGAACGGGTCGATCGCCCCCGGCCCGCCCGCCAGGACGGTTGCGCTGGCGGTCATCGGAGCGCTCGAGGGCGCCGTGATCATGCTCGCCGGCAAGGCCCCGCACGACGAGGAGCTCGCCGCCCGTGCTGTCGCAGGCGTGACCGGCCTGCGGAACCCGTCCTAGGGCCGGCGCGCCCCGGCCGCGGCCACGGCCTCCTCGAGCCGGTCGTCGCCCCAGAAGACCTCGTCGCCGAGCACGACGGTCGGGATGCCGGTCACGCCGCGGGCGAGAGCCTCGTCGGTGTTCGCCTTGAGCCGGTCCTTGACCTCGGGACGCTGGATGGCCGCCTCGACCTCGTCCGGGTCCAGCCCGGCCGCGCGAGCCGAGTCGAGCACGTTGCCGAGCTCCGCCAGCGAGCGGCCCCGGGCGAAGGCCGTGTGGAAGGCCGCCCTTGCGAACTCGCGCTGGCGGCCGATCTCCTCGGCGAACACCGCCGCGCGCAGTGGCACGAGCGACCAGCTCCGGATCGGCCAGACATCGGGAGGAACGAAGGGTGGAAGGCCGCGCCGGCTCACCCGCTCGGACACCTCGCGCGCGACGGCGTCCCGGTCCGTCCCCGTGATCCTCTTCTCCAGCACCCCGAGCTGGTTGAGCAAGATCGCGAACGCGATCGGCTTCCACTCGGCGTCCGGAAGCAGACCGTCGATGCGCTCGGCCGCGAGGTACGCGTAGGGCGAGTTGAAGTCGAAGTAGAAGGTGGCGCCGGTCCCCACAGCGGGGCGACGCTACACCGTTTCGTGTGTCACAAGCGCGGGTAAAGATGCCTGGGGATGTCGGGCAGGCCCAGGGTTCTGGTCGTGCTGATCCTGGCGATTGTGCTGGGGGGCTCGATAGCGCCGACCGCCGCTCCGCAGGGAGACCCCACGCCCGACCCGAACTTCGCGATCACGCTGCTGCCGCGGCCCTGCGCCTTCGAGGGCAACGATCGCTACGAGAGGCGCTTCTACAAGATCGAGGGCTGGAAGGGGCCCGACTACGAGCGCTATCCCGGGGCATGCCAGCGCTTGCGATTCGCCTACGGGCCGATCGCCGTGAAGCCCGGCCAGAACGACGTGCTGATCGGTCCCGTCACCACGGAGAAGCCGAGCCAGGACGGTTTCATCACGCGCTTCGAGCCGAACCTCGTCCGCGCCGACGGCACCATCCCGCCCGTCGAGCAGGTCCACCTGCACCACGGCACCTGGCTCGCGACGCCGAGCTACGGCAGCGGCCCGTTCTTCGCGGCGGGCGAGGAGAAGACCATCGCGCCCTTCCCGAGGGGCTATGGGCTACCGATCAAGGCCACCGACCAATGGCAGCTCCTGCACATGGTGCACTCGGCGGTCCAGAACCCGATGGAGGTGTACATCACCTACGACATCGATTTCGTGCCGCAGGCGAAGGGTGAGGAGCTGGGCCTCAAGCCTGCCTACCCCGTCTGGCTCGACGTCCGCCCCTCGGGCTATCCGGTCTTCAATACCCAGCGCGACTTCGGCGGGTCGGACGGCAAGTGCACCTGGCCGAAGGAGCAGTGCGCGTCGTTCGACCCGTGGGGGAAGCAGTTCACCGGCCAGGGCCAGCCCGGCAACGGCCGCGGCGAGGACTTCAAGCTTCCCGCCAGCGGCGAGGAGCTCGGCAAGATCGAGTCCTTCGAGGGCGGGACGCTGATCGGCATCGGCGGCCACGTGCACCCCGGCGGGCTCGCCAACGAGATCGACCTCGTCAGGCCGGGCCGCAAGGCGTCGTCGCCGCGGAGACGCGCCAAGCGGCGAAGGTCGTCCCGAGGCCGCCGCGCAACGGCCTCGGCGAGGCGCCGCCAAGCCCGGCGCTGCCGCGCCGGAGCGCGGCGAAAGGCCGGCGCGTCCGCCCGCAGGCGGTCGGCGCGACGCTGTCGCAGCCGGCTGAAGCTGAAGCCCCCGGCGCGCGGCGACTCGGTTCGGATCTACACCGGCAAGCCGGTGTACTGGAACCACAAGGACCCGAGCAAGGGGGGCGGCCCGCCGACCTCGTGGGACATGTCGATGAGGGTGACCGGCCTGCCGTTCTGGGGCGTGCGAGTCAAGCCCGGCGACATCCTCCGCAGCAACGCCACCTACGAGACGAAGATCCAGTCGTCTTACGAGAACATGGGCATCGCAGTCACCCTGCTGGTGCCCCACAAGGACGGGAAGCCGCAGGCGCCGGGCATCGATCCGTTCCGGGCCCGTAGGGACACCGGGGACAGGTGCAGATCGAAGGGGCTCAACGGAAGGCGGCGCACCCTGTGCGACAAGGGCGTTCCCACGCACGGCCACTACAAGGAGAACGGCAACCACAGCGGCCCCGAGGGCAGCTGGAGCGCCCCAAGGCCGGGCCTGCCGACCGGCGACGTCGGCATCGCCGACTTCCTCTACGAGCCCGGCGACTTCACAACGCTGTCCATGACCGGGCTGCCGGCGGTCAAGCTCGGCACCAGGCTGCGCTTCACCAACGCCGACGCCCACTCCATCTACCACACGGTCACCTCATGCGGGTTCCCCTGCCAGGGGCGCACGAGCGCCTCCTTCCCACTCGCCGACGGCAAGACCAGCAGCGGGCGGCGGGTCGACTTCGACTCGTCCGAGCTGGGTTTCGGAGCCCCGGAGATCGGCCCCGCCAAGCAGGAGGCGAGCTGGGACCTGCCGATCACCGAGCAGGAGGGCTACAAGCCCGGTGAGGTCGTCACGTACTTCTGCCGGATCCACCCGTCGATGCGAGGGGCGTTCGAGGTACAGCGATGAACTGGTCTAACTGGCCCTCTGTCTCCTCAAGCCCGAAGCGCCATTCCTGGCCAGACCAGTGGGAGGGCCTGCCGGTCGACGTCTTCCCGGCCTCGAACGAGGAGTACCTGCCGCCGCCTCCAAGCAAGCAGCAGATCGCGATCATGTCCCTGGCCGAGCGGGAGACAGAGCGCTACCGGCGCAAGTTCAAGATGTCCCGCGGCCAGTTCGTGCGCACCGCGGCCGCTACCGCGATCGGGTTCTGGGCCATCGACACGGTGATGATGGGTCGCTACGGCCACTACGGCTTCGCCCAAGGCCGCCGCCCAGACGCCTGCGACCTCGAGTGGGACGGCAAGAAGGGCGCCGAGAGTCTCAAGAACCGCCCCGGCGAGTTCATCTTCGACGTGCAGTCGCACCACGTCGACCCCGACGGCGAGTGGCGGGTGTCGAACCCGGCGATCCACGCGTTCTTCGCGGCCGTCTGGCCGCAGTCGCGGCAGGGCGGCGAGGCCGACCCGATCGAGAACCTGGGCCGCTTCCACTACCTCAAAGAGCTGTTCCTCGACTCGGCGACGAGCGCCACGGTGCTGTCCGTCGTGCCGACCTCGCCCGACACTCGCAACCCGCTGCCCATAGCGGAGGCCGCAGCGACCGTGCGCACCGTCAACCGCCTGGCGCGCTCGCGCCGCTGCGTCATGCACGCGTTCGTCATGCCCAACCGCGGCTCCGCCGGGAACACCCTGCCGAACCAGAAGCCGCAGTTCCTCGACGAGGAGCTCCAGATGATGATGGAGCGCGCCATCAGGTACAAGGACATCCTCCGGGGCTGGAAGACCTACTGCGCCTGGGGCGACGTCCCGTACGCCAGCGGCTGGTTCCTCGACACCGATACCGGCATGGCGTTCCTCGAGCAGGTCCTGAACGTCAGCCGCAGGGTCAAGTCCGTGCCGCCCGTGGTGGCCACCCACAAGGGCTTCGCGCTGCCGGGGTTCGACCAGCGCGCGGCCACTCCCCGTGACATCGGGCCGGCCGCCAAGGCCTATCCGGGGGTGAAGATCCTCGTCTACCACTCGGGCTACGACATCGGCGACACCCAGCGGCCCTATCGCGGCGACGAACGCGCGCGGTCCGACACCAACACCGTCGACGGGCTGATCAAGAGCCTGCGCGAGAACAACTACGACGCCAGCAAGTTCAAGAAGCCCGGCAGGGCGTTCGGCAACGTGCCCAACGTCTACGCGGAGCTGGGATCGGTCTGGCGCGACGTGATGAGCGATCCCGACCAGGCGGCCCACCTGCTCGGCAAGCTCATCACCCACGTTGGCCCTCGCCGGATCGTGTGGGGCACCGACAGCCTCTGGTACGGCTCGCCCCAGTCCGAGATCGTGGCGTTCCGGCGCTTCGAGTTCACCGACGAGGGCAAGGAGCTCTACAACCTGCCGTACGGCCTCCAGGGCGACGTCGAGGACCCCACCCGCAAGGCCCGCCGGCCCGAGCGCACGATCCGCAACGCGATCCTCGGCCGCAACGCGGCCAAGGCCTACCGCTTCAACCCGGACGCCCGGCGGCGCAAGATCAGCTGCGACAAGGTCAACGAGCTCTCCGACGAGGGCTACGTGAACGCGGCGGGCACGGAGCGCGAGGCCGCGCCGCTTGCCACGAACACGATCCCCGGCCCGCGCACCGCCGGCGACGTGCTCAAGGGCCTGACGGAGGGCCCGTGGTCGCCGTGACGAGAGCCCGGCTGAGGCTACTTCTCGGCGCTGCCCTGCTGGTCGCCGCGGCGCTGTTACTCGTGCCCGGGTCCGCCTCGGCCGCGAGCTGCGCCACCGCTGCGAGCCCCGGTGGCGACTGGCCGGTCTACGGCCGCGACCTGGCCAACACCCGCGTCCAGCCGCGGGAGAAGCTCATCTCGCCCGCCGACGCGCCCTTCCTGACGCCGTCCTGGGTGTTCTCCACCCAGAAGGCAGGCGGTGAGGGCGACATCACCGGCACGCCGATCGTGTCGGGCGGCTGCGTGTACGTGGGGACGAGCCGGAGCTGGGTCTTCGCGCTGAACGCCGACACCGGCGACGTGGTCTGGAAAGCCAAGCTGCCCTACGGCGGCACCGTGTACGGGTCGGTGGCCCTCGGCAAGGCTCGCGCCAAGCCCCGGCGCTGCGCCACCCGCAGGGGCGCCAGGCGGAGGGCGAAGAAGAGCGCGCGCCGGCGCGGGGCCAGGCGGCGCG
>DATACN010000093.1:0-2534 GCA_036258995.1 Thermoleophilaceae bacterium
ACCGGCGGATACGTAGCGCTCGAGCTGGCGCTGCGGCGGCTCCAGAGCGAGGGCGAGCTGGACCGCGTGCCGCTCACCGAGGCGGTGGCCGCGGTCTCCTGCGGCGTCGTCGAGGGGCGGGCCCTGCTCGACCTCGACTACTCCGAGGACTCGACCGCCGAGGTCGACGCCAACGTCGTCATGACCGGCGACGGCGGCCTCGTCGAGGTGCAGGCCACCGCGGAGCGGACGCCCCTGTCACGCGCCTCGCTCGACGAGCTGCTGGCGCTGGCCGCGGGAGGAATCGAGGATCTGCGGGCGGCGCAGCAGGACGCGGTGGCGGCAGCAGCCAGGTAGGGACGAGCCATCCGGATGGTGCTGGCAACCCGTAACGCGCACAAGCTGCGCGAGCTGTCACTGCTGATGGCGCCGCACGATCTCGAGCCGCTGCCCGACCACGTCGAGCTTCCGCCCGAGACCGGCACCACCTTCGCCTCGAACGCCCTGGCCAAGGCGCGCGCCGCGGCCGGCGCCACCTCGATGACCGCCCTGGCCGACGACTCTGGGATCGAGGCCGCCGCGCTGGGCGGCGCGCCCGGAGTCTTCTCGGCCCGCTATGCGGGCGAGGACGCCAGCGACGGGGACAACCTGGCCAAGCTGTTGCGGGAGGTCCCGCCCGACGGCGACCGCCGCGTGGCGTACGTCTGCGCGCTCGCCTGCGTCGAGCCCGGCGGCGACGAGCACCTCGTCGTGGGTCGCTGCGAGGGCGAGCTGACCCACGACCCCCGCGGAAGCGGCGGCTTCGGCTACGACCCGGCCTTCGTCCCGCTGGACATCGATGACGGGCGCACCATGGCCGAGCTCGCGCCCGAGGAGAAGGACGCCATCAGCCACCGCGGCCGCGCCGCCCGCGCGATGCTCGAGCGGCTGAGCACATGAGCGGCCGCCGCGTCTTCGGCCGTCGCTTGACCGCCGCGGCGGGCGCCCCGGCGCGGGCGGTGGGACCGGCGGCGCAGACCCCGGTCAAGAGCCGGGCGGCGGGGGTCTCGATCGTCTCGAACTCCCTGCTGATCGCGCTGAAGCTGGCCGCGGGCGCGGTCACCGGCTCGATCGCGATCATCACCGAGGCGATCCACTCGAGCATCGACCTGATGGCCTCGGTGGTGGCGTACTTCTCGGTCCGCAAGGCCGACGAGCCTCCGGACGAGGACCACCCCTACGGCCACCAGAAGGTCGAGAACGTGGCCGCCGGCATCGAGGGGATGCTGATCCTGGTCGGGGCCGGGCTCATCGTGTTCGAGTCCGTGCGGCGTCTGTTCGACGGCGCCGAGGTGGAGTCGCTCGGGATCGGCATCGCGGTGATCGGCTTCTCCGCCGTCGCCAACTTCGCGGTCTCCGGATACCTCTACCGCCAGGCCCGCCTCACGGAGTCGGCGGCGCTGGAGGGCGACGCGGCCCACCTACGCACCGACGCGTTCACGTCGCTCGGCGTGCTGGTGGCGCTGGTGCTCGTGGAGCTCACCGGGGTCGTCGAGCTCGACCCCATCACCGCGCTGGTGGTCGCGGTGGCGATCGTGTTCGCCGGTGTGCGCATCCTCAACCGGACCACGCGCGTGCTGGTCGACGAGGCGCTTCCTGCCGACGAGCTCGAGTCCGTTCGAGAGGCGATCGCGGGCTTTGGGGCCAACGAGGTCGTGGGCTTCCACAAGCTGCGCGCGCGCCGGGCCGGAAGCCGCCGCTACGTGGACCTGCACGTGCAGTTCCGCGACGGCACGAGCCTCAAGCGCGCCCACGAGGTCTCGCACGAGCTCCAGAGCGAGATCCGCGGACGGCTGCGCGGCGCCGACGTCCTCATCCACCTCGAGCCCGAGGAGGCCGCGGACCAGCCGCTCAGGTGAGGTTCACCGCCGCGGCGGCGCCCACCGCCAAGAGGATTCCGGAGTAGCCGAGGTAGCCCTCGAGCAGCAGCAGCAGGGCGGCGATCAGGCATATCCCGACCGTCACCAGCCACGAGATTCGCGACAGCGGCACGCCGGTATTGTCATCAAGATGGCCGGCGCGCAGCCCCCCGAGCAGGTTCCGGCGCGCCTGTGCGAGCTGTCGACCGATGCGCGCGAGGCCGTCCTGCTCGACGCCGCGGGGGCCCTCGCGGGCTCGACGATCCCCGATCGATCCCGCGCCGACGAGCTCGGCCGCATGGCGCGCGAGCTGTTCGAGGCGCTCGACTCGGCCGGGGCGCCGGGCGAGCCCGCAGAGCAGGTCGAGGCCCAGGTCCCGGGCGGCGCGGTGTTCGCCTCGCGCACTCCGCGCTGGACGCTGGCGGTCGTGGCGCGCCGGGCCGCGCTGGCCTCGCTGATGCTCTACGACCTGCGTGCAGTGCTCGGCGAGCTCGAAGGCGGGCCGCCGATCGTGGTGCGCGAGGCCGCGTCGTGAAGGAGCGCAAGGGAGCGATCAGCCGGGCCACCGGGCTGGCCGAGGGAGTGGCCGCCGCCATGCGCCGGATGGCTCGCGACCGCGAGCCGCACGTGATCGTGTACGACGACTCCGGCTACGCC
>DATACN010000094.1:0-10504 GCA_036258995.1 Thermoleophilaceae bacterium
TCGTCGCCGTTGATGCCGTAGCGAAGCCTGATCACGTCGCGCTCCGGCTCCGGCAGATCGTCGATCGTCCGCCGCAGCGTCTCCTCCACCAGGCTGACCTCGACCTCCTCCTCGGGGCGCGGCTCGTCGCTCGGGAGCAGGTCGCCGAGCTGGGCGTCGCCCTCCTCGCCGACCGGACGGTCGAGGCTCGTGATCGTGCGCATGACCTCGCGAACCTCGTCGAGCTCCTCTTGAGACACGTCGGCGGCGTTGGCCACCTCCTCGTCGGTCGGCGGGCGGCCGAGCTTCACGTGCAGCTCGCGCTCCGCGCGCGCGATCTTGCGCTCGCGCTGGCCGATGTGCACCGGGATCCGGATCGTGCGTCCCTGGTTGGCGAGCCCGCGCTGGATCGCCTGGCGGATCCAGAAGGTCGCGTAGGTCGAGAACTTGTAGCCCTTGCGCCAGTCGAACTTCTCGGCCGCGCGGATCAACCCGAAGATGCCCTCCTGGATCAGGTCGAGCAGCGAAAGCTCCTGGCCCTGGTACTTCTTCGCGATCGAGACAACCAGGCGCAAGTTGGAGTTGATCATTCGCTCCTTCGCCTCGAGGTCGCCCGCCTCGATGCGCTTGGCGAGCTCCACCTCCTCCTGGGCGGTGAGCAGCGGATACCGGCGGATCTCGTTGAGGAAGAGCTGGAGCGCGTCGGTGGTCGCGGCGGCCAGCTCGCCGTTGCGGTAGTGGGTCGGCTCGATGCCCTCGCGGCCGCAGTCGTCGTTGATCTCCACGCCCTGACGCTCGACGTGGTTCTCCAGCGCGTCCAGCTCCTCGTGGTTCAGGTCGAGCGCCTGCGACAGCTCGTCCAGCTCGCCGACCGTGACGCAGCCCCGCTCCTCGGCGCGCGAGAGGAGCGCCGCTACCTCCGGTCTCGCGGTGAGGTCCGTCATTGGCACTGGCAGTCTAAGCCGCCGCCGTGCCCACGGCAGCGAGCCGGTCGAGCGAGCGGCGCAGCAGGCGCGAAACGTGCATCTGGGACACGCCGACGCGCTCGGCTATCTCGGCCTGCGTGAGGTCTTCCTCGAAGCGAAGCCTGAGGATCAGGCGCTCGCGATCGGGCAGGGCGCGCAGCGTGCCGCGTAGCGTCTCGCCGATCTCGACCAGCTCGTACCCGGGCTCCTGCTCGGCCACGGTGTCGGCCAGCGTCCAGCTGCCGTCCTCGTCATCGCCCGGCGCCCTGGGCGCGTCGAGCGAGGTGGCGTCATAGGCCGTCGCGGCCTCCATCGCCTCGAGCACGTGCTCGATCGGCTCGCCGATCGCCTGGGCGACGTCGCGCGGCGTCGGTGAGCGGCCGAGCTTCGACGGCAGCACTCCCATCGCGTCGCTCACCTTCAACACGAGCTCCTGGGTGGCGCGGGGCACGTGCACCGCCCAGCCCTTGTCTCGGAAGTGGCGCTTGAGCTCGCCGAGCATGGTCGGCACCGCGTACTTGGTGAAGGCGCTGCCGCGGCCCGCCTCGTAGCGGTCGACGGCCTTCAGCAGGCCGACGCACGCAACCTGCACCAGGTCCTCCTGCGCCTCGCCGGCGCCGCGGTAGCGGCTGGCAAGCTGGCGGGCGAGCGGCATGAATCGCAGCACGAGCTCCTCACGCGCCTGCAGATCGCGGTCGCGCTGGTAGCGAAGAAGCAACTCGTGGTCGCGCTTGCGACGCTCCTCCGGTGTCTCCTCCCCACTCGTCATCAAGGCGAATACCACCCCTCGCAGATCGACTGCTCGGAGATCCGTCCGCCGACCGCTGTGACGACCGGGTACGTCCCTCTACGACCCTCTAGCTGAAGTTATCACCCATTGAGACGGGCGTGAAACACCGATTGGGCTAGCTCGCGCCACCGTCGTCCGCTTGCACCGCGGACGCGTCGTCGACCATCTCGAGCCGGTCCTCGAGCCGGGTGATCGTGAACACGCGCTGCACGGAATCCGGGCCCCGGACCAGCACCACGCGGCGCCCGGCCTGCCGGGCGCGCTCGTCGGCGGTGACGAGGCAACGCAATCCGGTGGAGTCGAGGAAGCTCAGCTTCGACAGGTCGAGCACCACGGTCGGCGGCGAGGACTGCTCGATCCGCTCGAGCTCGTCCTGCACCTTGCCCACGGTGGACAGGTCGAGCTCGCCGCGCAAGGCGACGTGCACGAGTCCATCACGGTCCATGGTCTCGACCTCGAGGATCTCCACCGCCCGGCAAGCTAGCGCTTTGCGGCGCCGGAGGGAAGAGCGCCCTGCCCGCGAGACGCCAGGCGAAGTACAGCTGCACCGCGGCGAACGACAGCTCGAGCGCCCGTTCGGAGACCGTGTTGGCGAGCACCGTCCCGGCCGCCGCGCCCAGTGGCGACAGCGCCCCGATCAGGATCCCGTCGCGCAGGCGCACGTTGCCGTAGCCATGCTGCCGCCACGCGCCAACGAGCGCGACGAGCACCACCGCGACCAGCGACGTCGCCTCCGCGCCGAGCTGCGACAGGCCCATGAAGATCACGAGGCCGGGCACGAACAGCACGCCGCCGCCAACGCCGATCAGGCCGCTCGTCACGCCCGCCGCTAAGCCGACGGCCGCCGCCCCGGCGATCTCCCAGGCCTCCATCTAGGCCACGAGAACGATCGCCGAGGCTACGAGGACGAGCGCGAAGGTCCCCGCGACCACGCGCTCCGAGATCCGTTGCTGCACAGCGGTTCCGACCAGCACGCCGGCGACTGCCGGCACTCCGATCACGAACGCCTCCGCGAGCTGGACGTTGCCGTAGATGCCGTGGGCCACGGCCGCCAGCGCGGCGATCACGACGATGGCCGCCAGCGACGTGCCGGTCGCCTCCCGTTCGCCGTAGCTGAACCACAGCACGAGCAACGGCACGATCAGCGTTCCGCCGCCCACGCCGAACAGTCCGCTGAACACCCCGGCCGCCGTCCCGATCGCCGCAAGCCGGACGAGCCTCGAGGACATCGCGGGCATACTACGAAGGGTGTCCGCTCCGACGGCAGAGAAGCTCGAGGAGGACCTCAGGCCGCTGACGGACGACCCCTCGCGGGCGGCCGTGTTCTGTGACATCGACGGCACGCTCGCGCCGATCGTCGATCGCGCCGAGGACGCGCACGTCCCCGAGGAGGTGTCGCTGCTGCTCGGCGGGCTGGGACGCCGCTACGGGTGCGTCGCCTGCGTGTCGGGACGCCCGGCGGCCGAGGCGCGACGGCTCGTCGGCGTGGGGAGCATCGCCTACGCCGGCTCGCACGGCGCCGAGCTGCTGGAGCCCGGCTCGTCGCGCCCGCGCGTGACGCCCGCCTTCAAGAGCTGGGAGGGCCGGGTGCGCCGCTTCGCGGACGTGCGGGACACCCCCGAGCTGCGCCGGCTGCGGGTGAGGATCGAGGACAAGGGCCCGATCTCCGCCTTTCACTGGCGCTCGGTCCCCGACGAGGACGCCGCCCGGACCCACATCGAGGGCGTCGCCCAGGAGGCCGAGGCCGCGGGCCTGGCGACGCACTGGGGCCGCAAGGTGCTCGAGATCAGGCCGCCCGTCCCGATCGGCAAGGGGCGAGCAGTGCGCGAGCTGGTCTCGCGGACCGGCGTGCGGACCGCGCTGTTCGGAGGCGATGACGCCACCGACCTCGACGCCTTCGATGCGCTGGCCGCTATGACCGGCGACGGTCAGCTCGACGCCGCCGTTTGCGTGGGCGTCCGGTCGGACGAAGGGCCCGCCGGAATCGTCGAGCGGGCCGATGTCGTCGTCGAGGGCGTCGCCGGATTCGTTCGCGTGCTCTCGGCGCTCGCGGAATGACGGTGCCACGGGTGGCGGAATGAGGTTCCGCGACTTCCTCAGGGTGTCGGTCCTGCTGTTCGGCGGAGCCGGCACCGCGCTCGCGGTGGTCTCGGTCGTCGGCGCCGCCCGGGTAGACGACAACGTGCTGTTGGGTGTGGCGCTCGGCTGGTGGCTCGTGGCGGTGCTGATCGGCCTCTGGCTGGGCCGGCGGATGGAGGCTACGCCGGGCATTGCCCGCCTCCTGGCCGGCGCCCGCAGCACCACTACCCTGCCCGAGCTCGAGCCCGGCGCCGTGCTCTTCAACCGCCTCTGGCCGCTCGCGGTGGTCGCGGTCGCCGCCGGCGCGCTCGGAGTCTTCATCCCCCAGGTCCCGGCGGTCGCCACCGGTTACGCGCTGATGGCAGCGCTGACCTGGCGGCGGCAGTCGTCCGCCGTCGCCGCCATCGAGCACCGCGACGGCGTTCAGTTCTGGTTCGACCGCACCTCCCCGTTCGGCCCGCCGCGGCTGCTGCGCCTGCCGGGCCTGCGCAAGATCGAGCCGCAGCCGGCTAGCGAGCGCGTTTCCGCAGCCGATCGAGCTCCGGCCAGGACCGTGTATTCGCCACCCGGTCGGCGCTGAGCCAGGCACGCCTCGCGGTCGCCACTCCGTAGCGCATCATCCTCGGCAGGGTGTCGACGCCGTGGGCGTCGGAGTCGATCACGAGCGTGACGCCGGCTTCGGCGGCCGCGCGCGCGTAGACGTCGGGCAGGTCGCGGCGGTTCGCGTTCGAGTTGATCTCGAGAAAGGTGCCGGTCCGGGCGGCCGCCTCGATGACCCGGTCGATGTCGAGCGAGTAGCCCTCGCGGCGGCCCAGCATCCGACCGGTGGGGTGCCCGATGGCGTCGGTCAGCGGGTGCTCGATGGCGGCGATCATGCGGTCGGTCATCTGCTCCTCCGGCATCCGGAACGAGGTGTGGACGCTGGCCACCACCCAGTCGAGCTCCTCGAGCAGGTCGTCGTCGTAGTCCAGCGAGCCGTCGGGAAGCACGTTGCTCTCCGTACCGGCCAGCACGGTGATCCCGTCCAGCTCGAGCCCGCGGATGTGCTCGATCTGGCGCTTCAGCTCGTCCGGTTGCACGTCGTTGTTGAAGCCGTGGCTGGCGGAGTGGTCCGTGATCGCGACGTACTCGTAGCCGATCCCGCGAGCCGTCTCGGCCATCTCCTCGATCGTGTTGCGGCCGTCCGAGGCGATCGTGTGCATGTGCAGGTCGCCGCGGATGTCGTCCTGGGTGACGAGGTCCGGCAGCTTGCCCTCGCGAGCCGCCTCCAGCTCGCCGCGGTTCTCGCGCAGCTCGGGCTCGATGTAGCCGAGCCCCAGCGCCGCGTAGACCTCCTGCTCCTCGGCGAACGTGCGGGTCTGACCGCTCTCGTCGTCGGCCACCCCGTACTCGCTCACGTGCAGGCCGCGCCGCACGGCCTCGGTCCGCAGCGCCTCGTTGTGCTTGCCGGAGCCCGTGAAGTGCTGCAGCAGGTTGCCGAAGCTCTCCTCCGGGACGATCCGCAGGTCCACCGGCAGGCCGGAGTGAGTCACGGCGCGTGCCCCCGCCTCGCCGGAGGAGTGGACCTGGTCGATGGCCTCGAGTCCCTCGAACGCCTCCACGAGAGCGGCCGGATCGCTCGCCGCCGCGACCACGTCGAGGTCCTTGCAGGTGTCGGCCATCCGGCGTGCGCTGCCGGCCAGCTCCACGCGCAGGGCCGCCGGATGGTCGCGCAGGGTGGCCACGAGCTCCTCCCCGACGGCGAGCGCCTTGGACAGCAGCACGCGCGGCTTGGCCCGGCCGTCCGCCCCAGCGGCCAGCGCGACAGTCAGGTTCTCCTGCGCCTTGGGGCCAAAGCCGCGCACGTCCCTGATCGAGCCGTCCTCGACGGCCCTGCGCAGATCGTCGAGCGACGTGATGCCGAGCTCGTCGTGGAGCAGGCGCGCCCGCTTGGGACCGAACCCCGGTATCCGCGTCACCTCGATCAGCCCCGAGGGGATCTTCTTCTTGAGCTTGTCGGTCGATGGGATGCTGCCGGTGTCGAGCAGCGTCGCGATCTTGTCGGCGATGGTCTTGCCGATCCCGTTCAGCTCCTCGGCGCGTCCCTGGCGGGCGAGCTCGGCGACCGAGACGCCCGCCTCCCTTATCGCCTTGGCCGCGTTGCGGTAGGCCACCACGCGGTAGACGACCGCCCCGTCCAGCTCGTACAGGCTCGCCAGCTCCTCGAACGCCTCCGCGATCTCGCCGTTTCGCATCCCACGGCTAGCGTACGCGCCCGTGACAGGGGCCTGGCTCGTGCTGCCGACCTACAACGAGGCCGAGAACATCGGCCCGCTGGTGCGCGCCGCGCTGGCCGCGCTCCAGACGACCGGAATGCCTCACCGTGTCCTGATCGTGGACGACAACTCTCCCGACGGGACCGGCGACATCGCCGACCGCCTGGCCGGCGAGCTCGAGCCCGTCGAAGTGCTCCACCGCGAGCGAAAGCAGGGTCTCGGGCGCGCCTACCTGGCCGGCTTCGGCCGCGCGCTCGAGGGCGGCGCCGAGCTCGTGATGGAGATGGACTCGGACTTCTCGCACGACCCCCGCGACATCCCCCGCCTGGTCGCGGCGGCCGAAGCCGCCGACCTGGTACTCGGGTCACGATACGTGCCCGGGGGCGGGATCAGCAACTGGGGGCTGCTACGCCGGTTCGTGAGCCGTGGCGGCTCGGCCTACGCCCGCTGGTTGCTCGGCGTGCCGGTGCGCGACCTGACCGGCGGCTTCAAGTGCTTCAACCGCCGCGTGCTCGAGGGGATCGACCTCACCGGCGTGCACGCCGACGGCTACGGCTTCCAGATCGAGCTGACCTACCGCGCGATCAAGGCCGGCTTCACGGTCGCGGAGGTGCCCATCGTCTTCCGCGAGCGCGAGGTGGGAAGCTCGAAGATGAGTACGTGGATCGCGCTCGAGGCGGTCTGGAAGGTCCCGGCGCTGCGGCTGCGAGGCCGGTGACTCGCCCCGAGCGGGGGCCTCCCGAGGTCGATCTGGGTAGGCCTCCCGCCGTCCTGCTAGGGAACCACACCCACTTCCGAGGGCATCGCTGCCCGCGGCGATGGGCATTAGGAGGATTCCCAGACCCGGCCGTCGCTAGACTTCACTTTGTATAGCGAGAGGCGTATCCCTTAGAGCAAGGAGCGACGTGGCAGGCAATCTCCCCGAAGTGACCGACAACAACTTCCAGGCCGAGGTCATAGAGAGCGAGACGCCCGTGCTCGTGGACCTCTGGGCTCCCTGGTGTGGCCCTTGCCGGATCATCGCTCCCCATCTCGAGGAGCTCGCGCGCGAGCGCGAGGACCTGCGCATCGTCAAGCTCAACGTGGACGACAACCCGCAGACGGCTGCGAAGTACAACGTGATGTCGATCCCCACGCTGCTGCTGTTCAAGAACGGCCAGGTCGCCCACCAGATCATCGGTGCGCTGCCGAAGAACCGGCTGGTCCAGGAGATCGAGCCGGCGCTCGCGGCCTAACGCACTCGCTCCACGCCGATCCGCAGCTCGCGGCCCTCGATCTCGGTCGGCTCCCCGTCGGCGCCGTCGTACGACAGCGCGGTCGCCAGCGTCTCCCCGGCGACATAGGGCTCGTGCGCGCGCGCCGCGTCCAGCAGCTCGTCGTCGCCGCCCAGGGTCAGTGAGATCCGGTCCTCGACCTTCAGGCCGGCCGCCTTCCGCGCCGCCTGGACGGCGTGGACGACCTCGCGGGCCAGGCCCTCGCGGCGCAGCTCCTCGTCGAGCGTGAGGTCGAGGGCCACCGCGTGCGTTCCCGAGCGCTCCACCTGGTAGCCCTCGAGCGGCTGCAGCACGAGCTGTAGGTCGTCGGCCGTCAGCGGGTGGTCCTTGCCGTCGAGGTTGACGGCGACGGTTCCGCCGTCGCGCAGGGTCCGCGCGGCCCGGGCCGGGTCGAGCGCCGCGACGGCGGCGGCGAGCTGCGGCATCTGCTTGCCGAAACGGGGGCCCAGCGAGCGGTAGTTCGGCTTCAGCTCGAAGCGCCCGAGCTCGTCGGCCTCCGACACGTAGCGCAGCCGCTTGACGTTCAGCTCGTCGAGCACGAGGCCCTCGAAGCGTTCGATCGCTGCGCGCTCGCGATCGGCGGCCACGACGGCGGCCTCGGCAAGCGGCTGGCGCACCTTCACGCGCGCCTGCGCCCGCGCGGCGCGGCCCAGCTCGACCGCGTCGCGCACCACCTGCATCTGCCATTCCAGCTGCCTGTCGCGGGGGCCGGGCTCGGGGAAGTCGCAGAGGTGAACGGAGGGTTCCGAGCCGTCGAGGTTGTCGTAGATCTCGTCGGCCACGAAGGGGGTGAACGGCGCGAGCAGCTTGGCGCTCTCCAGCAGGCATGTGCGAAGGGTCGAGAAGGCGGCAGGGTCGCCATCCCAGAAGCGCCGGCGCGAGCGTCGCACGTACCAGTTCGAGAGGTCGTCCACGAACTGCGCGATGGCGCGGCCGGCGAAGGTCGTGTCGTAGTCCTCCATCCGCTCGATCACGCGCTCGGTGGTCGCATGCAGGCGCGACAGGATCCAGCGGTCGAGCTCAGTCGGCTGACCCACGCCGTCGGAGTCGGTGACGTTCGCGTAGAGGACGAAGAAGCCGTATGTGTTCCAGAGCGTCTTCAGGAACTGGCGGACGGACTCGCCGACGGTCTCGACCGAGAAGCGGTAGCCGTCCCAGGGTTGCTTCGAGGTGAAGTAGTACCAGCGGAACGCGTCCGCGCCGTGGGTGTCGATCACGTCCCACGGGACCACGACGTTGCCCCTCGACTTGGACATCTTCTGGCCCTCCGGGTCGAGGATCAGCCCCAGGCACAGCACGGTCTCGTACGAGGAGCGCCCGAACAGCATCGTCGAGATCGCAAGCAGTGAGTAGAACCAGCCGCGGGTCTGGTCGAGCGCCTCGCAGATGTAGTCGGCCGGGAAGCGCTCGCGGAAGACGTCCTCGTTCTCGAATGGCGCGTGCCACTGCGCGAACGGCATACAGCCTGAGTCCCACCACACGTCGATCAGGTCGGGCACACGACGGAAGGTCTTGCCGTCGCGCTCGAAGGTGGCCTCGTCGATGAAGGGGCGATGGAGGTCGCCGGGGACCTCGGCGCCCAGCTCGCGCAGCTCGGCGCGCGAGCCGACGCAGACGACCTCGCCGTCGTCGGCCTTCCAGATCGGCAGCGGCGTGCCCCAGTAGCGCTCGCGCGACAGCGCCCAGTCGACGTTGTTCTCGAGCCACTTGCCGAAGCGCCCGTGCTTGATGTGATGGGGGTGCCAGGTGACCGCTTCGTTCGAGGCCAGGAGGTCGTCCTTGACCGCGGTCGTGCGCACGTACCAGTTGGTCTTGGCGTAGTAGAGGAGCGGCGTGTCGCAGCGCCAGCAGTGCGGGTAGGCGTGCTCGTACTCGCCGGCGCGGAACAGCCGCCCCGACTCGCGCAGCGCCTCGACGATGCCGGGGTCGGCGGCGCGCACGTACTGGCCGGCGAAGGGACCGGCCCGCTCGTCGAAGGTGCCGTCCGGTCGCACGGGGTTGTGGATCGTCACGCCGTTCTCCTCCGCGAGGCGGAAGTCGTCCTCGCCGAAGGCGGCGCCGGTGTGCACCACCCCCGTGCCGTCCTCGATCGACACGAAGTCGCCTGCCAGCACGGTGTGCCCGTTCGGCCCGTAGTCGGCGATGTAGGGGAAGGGCGGCTCGTAGCGGGTGCCGAGCAGATCCTTGCCGGGGAAGCGATCGAGGATCTCGGCGCCGTCGCCGAGCACCCTCTCGACGAGCGGCTCGGCCAGGACCAGCACCTCGCCGTCGGCGCGCGCGCGGACGTAGGTGACCTCCGGATCGACGGCGATCGCCGCGTGAGGGAGGAGCGTCCACGGCATCGTCGTCCAGGCGAGCAGCGAGACGCCTTCCTCGTCGCGCAGCGGGAAGCGCACGTACACACTCGGGTCGACCACGTCGCGGTAGCCGAGGGCCACCTCGTGCGACGACAGCGCGGTGCCGCAGCGCGGACAGTACGGCACGACCTTGTGGCCCTCGCTCAGCAGGCCCTTGTCGAACACCTGCTTGAGCGACCACCAGACCGACTCGATGTACTCGTTGGTGAGTGTGAAGTAGGCGTCGTCGGTGTCGATCCAGAACGCGATGCGCTCGGTCAGGCGGTTCCACTCGTCGATGTACTCGAGCACCGACTCGCGGCAGCGGGCGTTGAACTCGGCCACGCCATAGCGCTCTATGTCCTCCTTCGCGCTGAAGCCGAGCTGCTTCTCGATCTCGAGCTCGACCGGCAGCCCGTGGCAGTCCCAGCCGCCCTTGCGGTGCACCTGGTGGCCCCGCATCGTCCGGTAGCGCGGGAACACGTCCTTGAAGACGCGCGACAGAACGTGATGCGAGCCCGGCGGCCCATTGGCCGTCGGAGGACCCTCGTAGAAGACGAACGGAGGGCTGCCCTGGCGACGGCGCACGGATTCGTGGAAGACGTCGCGCTCGCGCCAGCGCTCGAGGACCCGCTCCTCGAGCGCGGGGAACGACTGGTTGGGATCGACCGGCTGGTAGCGGGCCAAGCAGTCGATTCTACGAGCGGGTCGAGCGCCGTCAGCGAACCCGCAGCCGCCGCGTGTAGACGCGGCGGTTGCCCGCGGCGTCCGTCGCGGTCGTCACGACGCGGGCGCGCAGGCCGCGGCGGATCCCTGCCCGCAGGCG
>DATACN010000095.1:0-3588 GCA_036258995.1 Thermoleophilaceae bacterium
GATCGTTCCCCGCGACGATCGCGTCGGCCCGGTCTCGCTGCCGAAGGGCGACTACCGCGTCGAGCTGCTCGACGCGGGGACCACCAGTTGCAGCGATGTCGCCTCGGAGCTGCGGGTGCTGCTCGCAGCCGAGGGCAACAACCTGCCGCGGGGCTGGACCGCGCAGGCCTCGAGCCGCACGTTCCGCGGTCCCGACGGCACGGTCTTCCGCCTCCAGCGGGTGGACTCCGGCGGGTTCGGCGTCTCGTGGCAGGACATCGAGAACTGGATGGTCATCTGGCTGCCGATCATCTTCATGGCGCTCATCGCGGTGGTGCTGGTGATGACCCTGCGCTACATGCCGCGGACGAAGCCCCAGGAGATCAAGCCGCAGTCGTCGAGCTCGGTTCGCTGGCAGGACGTCGCCGGCGTCGAGGAGGCCAAGGACGAGCTGCGCGAAGTCGTGGAGTTCCTGCGTGACCCCAAGCGCTTCCGCCGCCTTGGCGCGAAGGTTCCGAAGGGAATCCTGCTGCACGGGCCCCCGGGCACCGGCAAGACGCTGCTGGCGAAGGCCGTCGCGAACGAGTCGAACGCCAAGTTCTTCGCCCAGTCGGCCTCCTCCTTCGTCGAGATGTTCGCCGGCCTGGGCGCCGCGCGCATCCGGCGGCTGTTCCGCATCGCGCGCAAGGAGGCGCCGGCGATCGTTTTCATCGACGAGCTCGACGCCGTGGGCGCCACGCGCGGCAAGGACATCTCGGGCGAGAAGGACCAGACCCTCAACCAGCTGCTGGTCGAGCTCGACGGCTTCGAGGCGAGCGACGAGGTCGTGGTGGTGGGGGCCTCGAACCTGATCGACAAGCTCGACCCGGCACTGCTTCGCCCGGGACGCTTCGACCGCCAGATCTTCGTCACGCCGCCCGACCTGAAGGGCCGCCGCTCGATCCTCAACGTCCACACCCGCGGCAAGCCGCTCGCCGAGGGCATCGACCTGGAGCTGATCGCGCGCCAGACCAGCGGCCTGACCGGCGCCGACCTCGCGAACATCTGCAACGAGGCGGCCATCTTCGCCGGCCGCGAGCACCGCGACAAGATCCTCACGCGCGACTTCCAGGCGGCGCTCGAGCGGGTCATCGCCGGCATGCAGTCGCGGCGGGTGATCACCGCCCACGAGAAGCGGGTGGTGGCCTACCACGAGGCCGGCCACGCGCTCTGCTCGGAGCTGCTCCCCTCGGTGGAGAAGGTGCACCGGATCTCGATCGTGCCGCGCGGCCAGGCCCTCGGATACACGCTCAACCTGCCCGAGGAGGACCGTTACCTGAAGTCGCGCGAGGAGCTGCTCGACTACATGGTGGTGCTGCTCGGTGGCCGCGTCACCGAGCACCTCGTTTTCGGCCAGATCACGACCGGCGCCTCCGATGACCTGCGGAAGGTCCACGAGATCAGCCGCTCGATGGTCACGCAGTACGGGATGGGCACCGAGCTCCAGTCGAAGCAGCTGCCGGCGGAGGACTACTCGATGTCCGACGCGACCCGGCGAATGATCGACGAGGAGCAGCAGTACCTCACCGACCTGGCCCACCGCCGGGCCACCAAGATCGTCTCCGAGAACCGCGAGCTGCTCGAGGAGCTGGCGTTCACGCTGCTGGAGAACGAGGCGCTCGAGCGCGAGGACATCGACCGGATCATGGCCAACCACCCCGCTGGCGGCAACGGCAGGGTTCGCGAGCCGGAGCGCGAGCCCCGCCGCGGCGAGCCGCGGATCGCGGCGAGCGAGCGCCTAACCGAGCAGGACCAGCCGGAATAGACTCACCGGCCGTGTTCGGCCGGATCGACCACATCGGCGTGGCCGTCGAGGACCTCGACGAGGCGGTGGCTCTCTACAGCAAGAAGTTCGAGATGCGCGAGCAGCACCGCGAGACCGTGGAGGAGCAGGGCGTGGAGGCCGTCCTGCTCGAGGTCGGAGACGGCCACGTGGAGCTGCTCTCGCCGCTCTCGCCCGAAACCGCGGTCGGCCGCTTCCTCGAGCGCAGCGGACCCGGCCTTCACCACGTCGCCTATGCGACCGACGACATCGAGTCGGCGCTTCAGGCGGTGCGCTCGGCCGGCCTGAGGCTGATCGACGAGGAGCCCCGCACCGGCATCCGCAACAGCCGGGTGGCGTTCCTGCACCCGAAGTCAACCGGCGGCGTGCTGACCGAGCTCGTGGAGCCCGCGCACTGATGGCGGCGGAAGCGAAACGCGCCGACATCGGCTTCCAGGGCGGGCAGGTGCTGTCCGTGCGCGTCGCCAAGGACGCCTACGACGGCCTCAAGTCGGCGCTCGAGAGCGACCGGGCGGACCGCTGGCACGAGCTGAAGACCCAGGACTCGGACGTCTCCCTCGACCTGTCGCAGGTGGTCTACGTCAGGCTCGACACCGAGGACCAGCGCGTCGGCTTCTAGCCGGGCCGGAGTGATCCGGGGCTTCGACCGCGCGGTGCTGCGCGTGCTGCGGACGCGGGGCCACGGGCTGCGCGCGGAGCTGGCGGTGGCCGCCTACAGCAGCGCCGGCGAGCACGGCGTGATCTGGCATTCGCTGGCCGCCGCCGGGTTCGTGGTCGACGGATCGCGGCGGCCGGTCTACCTGCGCGCGGTGCGCGCGGTCCTGCTCGCCTACGCGGCGAACACGCTGCTCAAGTTCGCCGTCCGCCGCGCCCGGCCTGTGCTCGAGGAGCTGCCGGCGCTGGCACCCACGATCAGCGGGCACTCCTACCCGTCGGCGCATTCGGCGATGTCCTTCGCGGCCGCGCGGGTCCTGTCGGAGGCCTTGCCCGCGCCCCCGCTCTACGCGGCAGCGGCGGCGATGGCGCTGTCGCGCCCGTACCTCGGCGTGCACTACCCCAGCGACGTCCTGGCGGGAGCGGGCCTGGGGGATGCCGTCGCGCGGCTGACGCCATGAAGGTCGGCATCGTGGGGCTGCCCAACGCGGGCAAGTCGTCTCTCTTCAACGCGCTGACCCGGGCGGCCGCCCCGGCCGCCAACTACCCCTTCACGACGGTCGAGCCGAACGTGGCGGTGGTCCCGGTCGCCGACGAGCGGCTGGAGCGCGTGGCCGAGACGGTCGGCGCGTCTCCGGTCGTGCACGAGACGATCGAGTTCCACGACATCGCCGGCCTCGTTCGGGGCGCCCACCAGGGCGAGGGGCTCGGCAACCGGTTCCTCGCCAACATCCGCGAGACGGATGCGCTGCTCCACGTGGTGCGGGCCCACGAAGACGAGCAGGTCGTCCATCCGGACGGGCGGGTGGATCCACTCGCTGATGCCGAGACCGTCGAGACCGAGCTTCTCTACGCGGACCTCGAGCAGGCTGAGCGCCGGCTCGAGCGGGTGGCTCGGCAGGCGAAGTCGCACGAGAAAGCGCTCGTTGCCGAGCAGGCTTGGCTGGGTGAGGTGGTGGAGGCTCTGCGCGCCGGCCGGGGGGTCGGCGGCGTGCTCGTCCCGGAGGAGGCGCCGACCGCAGCGCGCGACCTGGGCGCCCTGACGTCGAAGCCTGTTCTCTACGTGGCCAACGTCGGCGAGGGCGAGCCGGTCGAGCCGCCGCCCGCGCTGCGCGCCTACGCGGAGGCGCGCG
>DATACN010000096.1:0-6727 GCA_036258995.1 Thermoleophilaceae bacterium
ACGTCTCGATGGCCGGCGTGGTGCTCGCCATCGCGGCCGGCGGCGCCCTGGCTTCGGTCGAGACGACGGTCCTGCTGACCGTGGAAGAGACGCTCGAGGCGCTCGAGAAGGGGAAGGCGATCGGCTACCGCCGGCCGGGAGAGTCGAGCTGAGGTTTCCTCCGATGGAGCTGGTGCTGACTATCCCGCAACCGAAGAACAGTCGACCGAATGGAGCTAGCCGGACTCGAACCGGCGACCTCCTGGGTGCGATCCAGGCGCTCTCCCAACTGAGCTATAGCCCCGTGGCGGCTTGCCGTGGCTGATGGTACGCGACCGCCCGGAATTGGACGAATGGTCCAGGCGCGCGAAGGACCAAACGGGACTAGCCTAGTTCAGGGAGGATGGGCAAGGAATGACCTTCCGCGGGCGCCTGCGGCTGTTCTTCGCGATCATCGTGATCGTTCCGATGATCGCCGTGGCGATCGTCCTGTTCGCGCTCAGCGAGTCGAGCGAGACGGGTAAGGCCGACGCAGCGATCGCCGCGGGACTGCGCAGCGCGATGGCCCTGTACTCGGAGTCGAGCGAGCGGGCCGAGCCGGAGCTGCGGCGGGTGGCCCGTGACCCGCGGATCCGCTCCGCTCTGCAGGACGGGCTCACCGAGAGGACACCGCTAGACGCCGTCCTGCGCGACCATCCGGGCGCCGTCGAGATCTCGCTGACGGACCTCGCCGGTCGCACCAGCGGCACCACCGTGAGTGTCTTCCGCGGAGGGGCCGGCAGCCCGCCGGGCGTGGCCCCGAAGAGCGCGCCGCTGCGCGGCGGCGGGCGCCCCGTGGGGCGGCTGGCGGTCTCGGTGACCTCCTCGCGCGACTACGTGCGCAGGCTAGAGCGGCTGTCCGGGCTCGAGGCCAGCGTGGCGGTGGGCGAGGACGTGCTCGCATCGACCGTGCCGGGCGCGAGGCCGACGCGGCTCGGCGGCCCCGAGAGCTCGCGCGAGGTCCAGTTCGGCAGCGACGAGTACCGCGGCCGTGCCGCCCGCATCCACCAGCCGACGGCGCCGCCGGTGACCGTGGCCGTGTTCCAGAGCTCCGAGGAGCTCGACGCCGCGATCGCCGACAACCGGCGGGTGATCTTCGGGATCCTCCTGGGATTCTTCCTGCTGGCCCTGCTGTCGTCGGCGCTCATCACCCGGGCCCTCCAGGAGCAGATCCAGAAGTTCCTCGCCGCGGCGCGGCGACTGGCCCGGGGGGACTTCGCCCACCCCGTGCCGACAGAGGGCGGCGACGAGTTCGCCGAGCTCGGTCGCGAGTTCAACAGCATGTCCGAACAGCTCGAAGCCAAGATCCAGGAGCTCGGCCGCAAGCGCGAGGAGCTGGAGGAGACCATCCGCCGTGTCGGCGACGCGTTCGCGACCGGCCTCGACCGCCAGGGGGTCGTCGCGCTGGCCGTGAAGACCGCCGTCGACGCCTGCGAGGCCGACGCCGGCCGCGCCTTCCCGCTGGAGCGCGGGGTCTTCAGCGAGAGCCGCGCCGGAGTCGAGGACTCGTCGCTCGACGCCGCCCTAATGGCCGCGGAGCGGGCGGCCTTCAGGATCAGGCCCGACGTCGGCAGCGAGCTGCTCGAACAGGTGGAATCCGACTCACGGCCGCTCGCCCAGCGGAGCGCGGTGCCGGCGAGCGCCAACGGGGCCTTCGGCCTCGCCATGCCGCTGCGCGCGCGGCTCGGCTCCGGCAGTTCGGGGCAGTACGTCGGGGTCGTCTCGATCGCCCGCCGCGGCCGTGAGTTCTCGCATCCGGAGGAGAAGCTGCTCGAGTACCTCGCCGCTCAGGCCGCGGTGTCGATCGAGAACACCGACCTGCACCAGACCGTCCAGCGCCAGGCCGTCACCGACGAGCTCACGGGGCTGTGGAACGTGCGCCAGTTCCACGAGGTGCTCGACCACGAGGTCGAGCGCGCCCGGCGCTTCGAGGGCTCCCTGGGCCTGGCGATGCTGGACATCGACGACTTCAAGGCCGTCAATGACACATACGGCCACCAGCAGGGCGACCAGATGCTGGCGGCGGTGGCGCGCGTGCTTCGCGAGCTGTCGCGCGACATCGACACCCCCGCCCGTTACGGCGGCGAGGAGATGGCGGTCGTGCTGCCGGGGACCGACGCCGAGGGTGCGGCCCAGCTCGCTGAGCGCATGCGCGAAGCGGTCGAGGAGCTGAGGGTGGCGCGGGTCGACGGGGCGGGCCAGCTCAAGATCACCGCCAGCTTCGGCGTGGCCTCGATCCCGGTCAGCGCGGTCGACAAGGACTCGCTGATCGCCGCGGCCGACGCCGCCCTCTACCGCGCCAAGCGGGCCGGCAAGAACCGGGTCGAACGGGCGGACACCGTCGCAGCCGCGGGTTGAGCGGGACCGACGAGGGCGAGCCGGGACACCGGCAGCCATGTCGGTACGCTTCGGCGGCCATGGGGGTCCTCGAGGACGCGATCCGCGAGCACCTGGAGCTGAAGCGCCAGCACGGCGCCAGCGAGCAGGAGCTCTCGAACCAGGAAGAGGAGGCGCTCGGGCCGGCGCGCCGCGACGTGGCGGGCTCCCAGGAAGGCGAGCCCGTCGCCGCGGAGGGCGACGTGGAGGCCGGACCGGGGGAGCTCGAGGCCCCCGCGGGCGAGCCCGTCGGGGAGACGGACGCCCCCGCAGGCGAGGCCGAGGCGCCCGCCCTGGACCCCGAAGCGCCCGCCCTAGAGCCCGACGCGCCCGTCCTGGGCCCCGAAGGGCCCGCCGTAGACCTCGACGCGCCCGCCCTCGGGCCCGACGCGTCCGGCCCCGAGCCACCTGCGCCCGCCCTAGAGCCCGAGGCGCCCCCCGCCGAGGCTCCTCAGCCCTTCGACCAGGCCGAGCCGCTCGAGCAGGCCCCCGCCGAGGCCGCACCGGCGCCGGCGGAGGCCGCGGCGGGCGAGGCCGCGCCCTAGTGGACCGATTCGGCGGCCGCCCCGGCCGAGCCCACTCCTGCTCCCGCCGAGCCCACTCCTGCTCCCGCCGAGCCGGAGGATGTCCGCTTCGACGAGGAGGAGCCCGGCGTCGCCCCCCCAATGCCCTCGCCCGCCGGCGACGAGCCCGAGCCCGCCGCTCCGGAGGAGGGGCAGGAAGAGGACGTCCTCGAGGAGACCCCCGAGTTCCTCCAGGAGACCCCCGAGCACGACCGGCTCTGGTTCGAGCAGAAGCCCCCGCGGGACTTCGATTTCGACTAGGAAAGGCCCCGCGAGAGGGGGGACGGGCGTTATGAACACCTGTCGAGGTCGGGCTGTCCCCCTTTAGGGTCGCTCTCAGGCGAGCCGAAACCATTCACACGACGGCATGGAGGGTTCCGTCGAGAAAGCGGCACGGGACGCCGCTGGGTTGCATTAGTGCGGGGGGTCGCCGGGGCGGGCGGCTCCCCGCCGCAACTCCGTTCGTGCCGGGCCGCCTAGCTGATGTAGCCGCGCGTCGCGGCCGCTTCCACGACCCGCTCGATGCCCTGCTCGTAAGCCGCGATGCGTAGCGGCACGTCGCCCTCGCGGGCCCGGGCCGAGACCTCGCGGAAGGCCTTGCGCATGGTGCGCCCGAGACGTTCGTTCACCTCGCGCTCGTCCCAGCGGAAGTGCTGGAGGTTCTGCGCCCACTCGAAGTAGGAGACGACCACGCCGCCCGCGTTGGCCATCACGTCGGGCACGACGAACACGTCGCGGTCGGCGAGGATGTCGTCGGCTGCCGGGGTGGTGGGGCTGTTGGCGCCCTCGACGATCATCTTCGCCTTCAGCTTGTCGGCGTTCTGCTTGTGGATCATCCCGCCGAGCGCCGCGGGGATGAAGACATCGCACTCGATGTCGATCAGGTCATCGGAGGGGAGGTCCTCGGCGTCCTCGTAGTCGCACACGCTTCCGCCCTCGTCGACGATCTTCGCGAGCTTGTCGGCGTCGATCCCCTTGTCGTTGTGGATCGCGCCGTCGGCGTCGGCCACGCCGACCATCCTGGCCCCCAGCTGCTGCATGATCCGGGCCGCCCACGAGCCGACGTTGCCGAACCCCTGAATCACGAATCTCGTCTCGGACGGGTTCAGGTCGATCTGAGGCGCGGCCTCGCGGAACATGTAGACGACTCCACGACCGGTGGCGGCCTCGCGCCCGTATGAGCCTTCGAGCGCGATCGGCTTGCCGGTCACGCAGGCCGGCGTGTGGCCGTGGAGCTTGCCGTACTCGTCCATGAGCCAGGCCATGGTCTGCGCGTTGGTGCCGACGTCCGGCGCGGGGATGTCGCGCATGGGCCCGAGCACCTTCTCGATCTTGTCCATGAACGAGCGGGCAACGGTCTGCATCTCGTTCGCCTCGAGGTGCTTGGGATTGACGTTCACCCCGCCCTTGGCGCCGCCGTACGGGATGCCGGCAATGGCGGTCTTCCAGGTCATCAGCTCGGCGAGCGCGCGCACCTCGTCGAGGTCGACCTCGGGATGGAAGCGAATCCCGCCCTTGTACGGGCCGCGGGCGCCATTGTGCTGCACCCGGTAGCCGGCGTAGACGTGGATCTTCCCGTCGCTCTGCTTGACCGGAACCTGGACCTGGACCTCGCGGTAAGAGGACCGCAGCACCGACGCGATGTCCTCGCGCAGATCCAGCCGCTCGGCCGCTTTGCCGAAGTAGTGGCTGACGATCTCGTAGTTCGAGACCTCGGCCCGCTGCGGAGGCTTCGCGTCCTTCGCGCCGCGCGGAGTGTCCTCGCTCCGCTGCTCGCCGTCGTCCTGCGCCGGCGACTCGCCGCCGTCCTGCTGCTCGGCGGCCTCCTCCCTCTCTGTGGCCTCCTTGGTCACAACTGCTCGTGCTACCCGGGTTCGGCTGCGCCTACCATAAGGCAAGCGGGGCCATAGCTCAGTTGGAAGAGCGTCTGGTTTGCATCCAGAAGGGCGCCGGTTCGAGTCCGGCTGGCTCCACCTCAGATATCGACGTACTCCTCCGCGTGCCGGATGCCGAGTCGTTGATTGTTCAACGCGGGAGCAATCCTGAGGCTTAGCATCCTTCTGCCCTTCCCTAACTCCGTGGCAGGGACGTAGTAGCAGCGCTCTGTCGTCCGGTCGTAAACCGCAAGCCAGTCGATTGTCCTCCCCGTGTAGTGCTTGATCGCGCGCACCCTCCCATTTGTGAGGGATTGCGAAATGCAGCGCACGGTGATCACGGCGCCATCTGACTCCGTGTACTTGACCTGCACGCGCTCGAGGCGGTCACCTCGCCGAAGGATCAAGTCGTAGTCCCAATCCTCGCCGTAGGGGAGCGCCACCTTGTAGCCGCGACGGAGCAGATCGGTGGCGATCATGAGCTCCGCGAGGTCGCCCTTGGCCTTGAGTCGCGCCATCTCCGATCGAGACCGAAGTTAGCTCGACGAGTGTCACGGTTCAGCACACGACCGCAACAAGAGCGTCAATCACCGGACGCGGCCGGACGCGGCGCTCTTACGCGCCGGCCCGACCGCCATCTCGGCGAGGTTCTCGCTAGCGGGTGTTGTGCGTGTCCTGGCCCTGCAGCGCGTCGGCGGCAGCCTTCACGCGGTCTCCGAGCCCGCCGGCGTCGCCGCCCGTGTCGGGCTGGTCCCAGTAGGGGTCGCGGACGCCTGACTTCGCGATCCCGCGGCTGACCAGGTAGCCGACCGTCAGGATCGTGATGTAGAGCCAGACCTTGTCGGCGGCGAAGAAGTCGGCGCCGCCTTCCTCGGCCTCGATCGCGTTGCCTGCGATGAGGATGGCGATGACCATCGCGAGATACGTCCACCACTCGCTGGTCTTGAAGAAGCTCTTCGTCTCGGTGGCGAGACGGCGCGCATTCCGCGCGAAGCCTCCTGTAGCGGCCGGCGTCGGCCGCGTGGTTACGTCATGGGTTGCCATGCGGAACTCCCTTGAGTCAGTGACTTTGAAGTTCCGCTCCACGCAGGGGAAACCACGGGACCAGCCCTCCGGAACCTGTTGCTGCTGCCCGGAGCAGAGCCGGGCAAACATGCCGGGGTCAGGCGTTGGCGAACCCGAGGTTCAGCAGCCGCGCAGACTGCTTGAGCGTGTTCGGGGAGTCGAGCAGAACGACGCCCAGCGTGAGGCTGCCGCGGCGGGCCACGCCCACGAAGCAGCGGCCCGCCGCGAGCGTGTAGCCGGTCTTCAGCCCGACCGCACCCCGGTAGCCGGCGCGGATCAGCGGGTTATGGCCGCTGAAGAACACGCGCCCGCCCTTGATCGGAAAGCGGAAGGAGACCTGGCGGCGGCGGGCGATGCGGGCGATGCGGCGATTCGCCATCGCCAGCCGCGTCAAGACGGCCAGGTCGCGGGCGCAGGACACGTTCGCCGACGACAGGCCGTGCGAGTCGGCGAAGCGCGTGCAGCGCAGTCCGAGCCGCCGGGCCCGTTCGTTCATCAGCGCCACGAACCGGCGCTCGCTGCCGGCCACGTGCACCGCCAGTGCTATCGCGGCGTCGTTGCCCGACACCAGCAGCAGGCCGTTCAGAAGCGTCTCGAGCCGCACACGCTTGCCGCGGGGCAGCACGCCCACGCCTGAGCCCTGGTAGCGAAGTGCCGCCCGCGTGATTCTCACCCGTGCCCTCGGCCGCGCCCGCTCGGTGACCACGATCGCGGTCATGAGCTTCGTCAGGCTCGCCACCGGCAGCTTCGTGAGGGGGCGGTGGCGCCACAGCACCTCGCCGCTCCGAACGTCGAAAAGCAGCGCCGCGTCCGGCGGCTTGCGCATGCGCA
>DATACN010000097.1:0-4326 GCA_036258995.1 Thermoleophilaceae bacterium
CTGGCCTCGACGATCCTGGAGTTGGGCAGCTCGCGCACGAGCATGTCGGAGTCGGAGAAGGGGTGGACCGGGTCTCGGTAGTGCCCGATGATGAGCGTAGGCGCCTTCATGCGACTGCGTTCCTCGCTCGGCGGCGCGACCCGCCCGAAGAAGAGGCCCTGCAGCACCGACGCCGACGGCTTGGGGTCCTGGCTGGCCCAGTCGAGCAGCATGTCCGAGAGGTGCGACGCCCCGCGCGGCACCGCCCCCGCGACGCGGCCCAGCAACCGCACGGCCGGCGCGCCGAACGTAAGGGTCACGAGCAGCGGCGTGAAGGCCAGGGCGCAGCCCAGCAAGGCGTTGTCGAGCACCGGCATCTCGATCAGCATCCCCTGGAGCCGGTCCGGGGCCGCGGCGGCCACCTCCAGCGTGACGTTGGCGCCGAGCGACGTGCCGCCGACGACGGCCTTCGGCACCTGCACGTGCTCGAGCAGGGCGATTGCCTGGGCGGCGAAGATCGACATCGAGTAGTTCCACATCTCGGGCGGCCGGTCCGACTCGCCGTGGGCGAGCAGGTCGAGACACAGCACCCGATGCCCGCGGTCGGCCAGCGTCTCGGCCAGCGGACGGTGCATGCGGCGCGAGAACAGCAGGCCCGGCAGCAGCAGGACGACGCGTTCGCCCGAGCCGTAGTCGTCGTAGACGAGCCGGTGGCCCTCGTACTGGAATTCGTGCGTCTGCGGCTCCACGGCGCCGGGCACGATACCCGGCTCAGGCCCTGGCCGCGCCCGCTCCGCTCTCGGCCAGGCCGATCCGCTCGTGCAGGCGGCGCAGCGGCCGCGGCGACCACCAGTTCCACTTGCCGAGCAGCTCCATCAGCGAGGGGACCAGCAGCGCTCGGATGATGGTCGCGTCGATCAGCACCGCCATGGCCGTGCCGACGCCCACCTCCTTGATGAAGATGATCTGCGAGGTCGCGAAGGCCCCGATGGCCACGCAGAACAGCACCGCCGCGGCCGTGACGATCCGCCCGGTTCGCTCGAGCCCGATCGCCACCGCCTCGCGATTCGACGCCCCCCGGTCGCGGGCCTCCTTGATCCGCGAGAGCAGGAACACGCCGTAGTCGGTGGACAGGCCGAAGGCCACCGCCACGAGCACGATCGGCTGGGTCGCCTCGAGCGCGCCCTGGCTGGTGTAGTCGAGCAGGCTCTCGAACCGGCCGTCCTGGAATATGAGCACGAGCAGCCCGAAGGTCGCGCTGATGGTGAGCACGTTCATCACCAGCGCCTTGATCGGCAGCACGACCGAGCCGGTCATGAGGAAGAGCACCACGAGGGTGGCCAGCACGATGATCAGGGCGGCAAGCGGCATGTGGTCCACGAGGCTCTGCTTGAGGTCGACGAAGTCGGCTGTGAAGCCGCCTGCGTAGGCCGGGAACGGCGGGTCGAGCTCGCGCAGCTCGCGCACGATGTCCTGTGTACGGTCGTCGAGCTGTGCGGTGCGCGGATAGACGTTCACCACGCTGACTCCCTCGCCGGCCGGCTCGGCGCGGCTCACCGAGTCGACGTTGGGGAGCGTGCGCAGCTCGCGCGCGTACGCCTGCACCTCGGGTCCGGGCTCGGACTCGACAGCCACGTAGATCGGCACCGTCCGTCCGGGCGGGAAGTCGCGAGTGAGCGCCTCGTCGACCTGGCGGGCGCTCGCGTCCGGCGGCAGAACGCTGGGATCGACCGAGGTGAAGTTGATCCCGAGGGCCGGGAGCCCCAGCGCGATCATCACCGCGGCGCTGGCGATCGCGATGCGCCCGGGCCGGCGCATGACCGTCTGAGAAAGCCGGTACCAGGCGCCGGACTTCGCCGGCCGCGCGTCGCGGTCGGCCGCGCGCTGCAGCCGCTTCGGCGCCAGCGAGTTGACCCGCTTGCCGAGGAGCGCCAGCACCGCCGGGAGCACCAGCAGGGCGACGCCGGCCGCGATGAGCGAGACCATCATCCCGCCGATGCCCATCGAGTACAGGAAGCCCTGCGGAAAGACCAGCAATGCCGCGAGCGCGGCGGTCACCGTGAGCGAGCTGAAGAGGACGGTCCGCCCGGCGGTCGACAGGGTGGCGCGCAGCGCTTCGAGCCCCGGGCCCGACAGGGCGATCTCCTCGCGATACCGCGACACGATGAACAGGCTGTAGTCGATCGCCAGCCCGAGGCCGAGCCCGGTCACCAGGTTGAGGGCGAACACGGAGATCTCGCCGAACTCGGTCGCGACGCGGAGCCCGAGGAAGGTCAGGACGATCGAGATGCCGCCCACGAGCACCGGCAGCAGGGCGGCCACCAGGCTGCGGAAGAACAGGAACGAGAGCACGAAGAGGATCGGGAAGGCGAGCATCTCGGCCCTGGCCAGGTCCTCGGACACCTGCTCGTTCACCTGGCGCTCGGCGAGCGCGCCGCCGCCCACGGTGACGCCCGGCCTGCCCTCGAGCCGGTCGGCGATGCGGCCCGCGGTGTCGTCCAGGTCGGCGGTGCTCTTGAAGCTCGCCGCCAGGTAGGTCGAGCGCCCGTCACGCGAGACGAGATCCCGGCCGCCCTCCCGGTAGGTGAGGACCCGGCCCACTGCCCGGTCGCGCTGCAGGTCCGCGGCCAGCCGCTGCACCGCCGCCGCGCCGGCCGCGGATCGAACGCCGCCTTCGGTGCGCAGCAGGACCACCAGGTCGGTTCCCGGGTTGACCCCGCTGCGAGCGATGAGCTCCTCGGCCTTGATGGTGTCCGTGGCCGGATCGTCGGCCTCGTACGGGCCCATCCTGTCGGCGACCGAGCCGCCGAGCGCTCCAGCCGCGAGCGCGGCGAGGACCGTAGCGGCGACTATGAGCTTCGGCCGCCGGTGAGCGTGGTCCGCCAGGGCGTTGAACATGCTCAGCTCCTACCTCCCGACCGCGCCGGGGGTTCCGCCGTCCTCGCCTCCATCTGCTCGCACCAGTCGCGGACGAAGCCGGTGAAGGCCACCCCGAAGTCGAGCACGTCGAGCGGCATCCGGTAGCCGCGCTCCTCGGCGGCCGCCACGGCGCCGGGGCGGTGCTCGGTCAGCCGGTCGTGGATATCGCCGTGAGTCCTACCGAGCTTCCGCCACAACATTGCCCGCTCTTCGGCGTCCAGGCCGTCGGAGAAGAAGAGCCTGAGCATCCCCTCGTCGCGCAGCTCAAGATGCAGCGGTTGGTCGGACGTGAGCCACTGGCGCAGCGCGGTGCGGCCCTCGGCCGTCAGCTCGTAGGCCTTGCGGCGGCGCCCGTTCGAGTCGTCGCGCTCGCCTGTCACCAGCCCTAGCTTCTCGAGCCGTCGCAGCTCCGGATAGATCTGGCCGTAGCTGGCCGCCCAGAAGAACCGCGTCGAGACGTCTACCAGCCCCTTGATCTCGTAGCCGGTGCGACGCCCGAGGTGGAGCATCCCGAGAAGGAGGTATGAGGTCTTGGTGAGCTCCATGTATCGAACAGATATATCACATCGATATATTCGGCGTCGCTCGCTCGAGCCACGGCCGCAGCTCGTGAAGGAATCCGGGATCGACCGAGTGCGGCATCGGCGACTCGCGGTAGGTGACCCCGGCCCCCGCCGCCTCCAGGCGATCCCGAGCGTCGCGGCCGAACTCGACCGGGATGATCGGGTCGTGGATCCCGTGGCCTATGGCCACGGGCAGGCCGGCGGCCGACGACAGGTCGAGCTCGAATCCGTCGACCGTCGGGATGAACCCGCTGAGCGCCAGGATCCCGGCGGGTCGCGGGCGCCCGCTTCCCAGCGAAAGCGCGTACGACATGACCGATCCCTGCGAGAAGCCGCCGAGCACCGTGCGGTCGTGGGACAGCCCGTGGTCCTCCAGCAGCGAGTCCACCCAGCCGGACAGAGCCGGGTAGGTCGCGTGGAAGGTCTCGGGGTCGGGGAATCCAACCCGGCGCACGATGTACCAGTGAGCGCCCCCCGGTGGCAGCGTGAGTGGGCCGCGCGGGGTCGCGCCGAGGAGGCGCCGTTCGGGATCGAGCGCGTCGAGCAGGGGGAACAGGTCGTGCTCGTCGGTCCCGCGCCCGTGGAACAGGACCAGCGCGCCATCCGGGTCGCCGGCCGGAGGCCGCAGCCGGTGCTCAAGCGCGTCGACGCTCAACGGCGCCAACGCTAGCGCTCAGCCCGAGATGCCGGAGGTGGGCAGCAGGTCGATCACCAGGCCGGCGCGATCCAGGCCGGGACCGGCGCACTTCTGGGAGATCACGATCGGGTCTTCGTCCTCGCTGGCGCGCGCGATGGCTTAGGCGCTGCCGCCCTCGGCGCCCTCGAGGTGCAGGTCGGCCGCGGCGGCCCCGCGCGTCTCGGTGAG
>DATACN010000098.1:0-4574 GCA_036258995.1 Thermoleophilaceae bacterium
GGCGCCCACCGGCGGGGGTGGGACCTCGGCCTCGCCGCGAGCGACGGCGGCGGCGTGCCGCACCGCGCCGGCGGTGTTGAGCCGGCCGCCCGTGGCGGTCACGTCCAGCAGCGACCGCTCCGGCTCGACGGTATCGAGCAGGATGTTCCGCACGTCGGCGACGGTCGCACTCGGGAGCGCCGACCACAGGAGGGCGGCGGCCCCGGCGACGTGCGGGGTGGCCATGGACGTGCCGTCGAGGAACGCCCAGTCCGCACCGGGCCAGGTACTGGCTACGTTCACCCCGGGCGCGGCGAGATCGACTGTTACGGCGCCGCGGTTCGAGAAGCCCGCGAGCTGGTCGTCCTGGTCGGTGGCCGCCACGCAGACCACGTTCACAAGGTCGTAGTTGCAGGGAAAAGAGCCTGTGGCGTCGTTGTCGGCGCCGTCGTTGCCCGCAGCGACGACGAACAGCGTCTCCGGAGCCGAGGCGATCGTGTCCCGCTCGGCCTGCGAGTACGAATCTCCGCCAAGGCTCGCGTTGACCACGCGCAGCTTCCTGTCGCGGGCGTGGGCGTACGCCTGGATCACGTCCGAGACGTAGCCGGAGCCCTCGGCATCGAGCACTCGTAGCGGCACGAGCGAGGCACGCCAAGCCACCCCGGCGACTCCCGTCCCGTCGTTGCCGCGCGCCGCGATCGTGCCGGCGACGTGCGTGCCATGGCCATTCAGGTCGGCCGGATCCGCGTCGCCGTCCACCCAGTCGTGCCCCTCCGCCATGTTCGGCGCGAGGTCGGGGTGGCCGGCGTCGACGCCGCTGTCCACGACCGCCACCGTCACGCCCGCGGCACCCGTGGTCACGTCCCAGGCCTCTTCCCCGTCAACGTCCGCATCCACCGTGCCCGCTCGACCCGCGACCGTCTGGCCGGTGTTGTGAAGGCCCCACAGGAGGTCGAAGTAGGTGTCGTTGGGTCGCGCCAGGGCAGCCCGCGGCAGGTCCGGCTCGGCGTAGGCGACGGCGGGAGAGCGCTCCAGACGCTCCACTGCCGAACGCACGGAGGTGCCCGGGGTCGGGTCGACGAGCTGCATGCGACTGACGGGCAGAACGTCCTCGAGCTCAGCGCTCGCGGCTCTGCGCGCCCCGGCTCGATCGCCCGCGTCGGCTCCGGGGCGGAACCTCACGATCACCCGGACCGGATCGGGGAGCTCGGGATCCCCAACGGCTCCCCCGCGGTCCGACACCGCGACCGGAGCCTCGGCCGCGGACAGCACGAGTCCGCCCACCAGGCCGGCGCCGAGCGCGAACAGCGCGATGACCTTGCGCGAAAGATCCGCCATCGAACTGCGGCTTGTACCCGGCTACGGCCGTCTTGGCCACGATGTGGACGAAAATGCGAGGCGCCGCCGGCCCCGGCGCCGCAAAGCAACGGGCGCTCCCGGGGGAGCGCCCGTGCTGCCTCACCCTCGCGGCGGTCTTTCGACCGCCGCCTGTACGTCTACCGCGTGCCCGGCAGGGGGCGGAAGCCCCGGTACTCCGGGGTGTGCTCCCAGTCCTCGTCGGGTTCCGAGAGGACCATCCGGCCAACGGAGCCCAGCCCCACGAACAGGAACGCGGCGCCGACGATCGCGAGCCACTCGGTCGCAGCCGCGCCGCCGATCGCCGAAACGATCACGCCGAGGGCCACGAACGCCGCCATCCACGACTGCACGGCCCTGGCCCGGTAGAGCCCGGTCGCCAGGCACAACATGCCGAGCGTGAACGCGAACGACATGAAGTAGAGCGGCACCACGACACCGGTCGTGTCGAACAGGCGCTCCAGCAGCGCAACCATCTCGGCACGGTCGCCGGCGGCGCCCATCTGCCAGCCGACCAGACCCTCGACCGACACGATGCCGGCGAAGGCGATCAGCCCCAGCATTCCCAGGCCTCCGCCCACGTGCCCGAGCGCCACCTCGCGCTCGCGCAGCATGTGCATCAGCCCGAGCACCGCCGGCACGGCCAGCACGACGGACACCAGAACGAGCAGGTGCGCCAGGTACCAGGCGTCCGGGTTGTCGGCCGCGGCCGCCACGATCGACGCCTCGTCGGTGCCCGTCTCCGGGTGGATCACCACGGCGACCAGGAACACCAGCGGAGCCGCCCCCATGCAGAACCCCGCGACCATCTTGCGGAAGTGGTGGGCGTCGGAAAGGTGCGTCATCGAGTCCTCCTTCTCGAGTCTCAATTCCGACCCATCAATACCCCTGGTTGTAGCGTTCGTTACTAGCGAGATTCCGCCAGGCTCCGGATCACGGCCTCGTAGAACCCCTCGCCGTAGCCCTCCTCGGTGACCTCGACGTTGCCGTGGGAGGCGGCGGCCGAGGACAGGTCGGGGTCCTTCTCGAGCGCGTTCGCCACCAGGAAGAACCGGCCGACCGCGCCCGCTACGTCGAGGTCCTCGCGCGAGTCGCCCACCGCCAGGCATTCCTCGCGGGCGTAGCCGCGGGCCCGCATGTGAGCCGCGACGGCGCCCGCCTTGGAGGCCTCCGCCGGCACGAGGTGGTAGGCGTGGGGCCGGCCCTCGAGCTCGAGCTCGGTCTCCCAGGCGGCGATCGCGCCGTTGTCCACGAGGCGCAGGCCGCCGGGCCCCTCATCCTCCAGCAGCCCGTTGGCCTCGTTCGTATCCACGAGCCCGCGAAAGAGATGGGACACCTGGCGGTCGAGATGCCACGGCGAGTGCGGCTCGAGCCGGCCGCCGTAGCGCTCGAGCAGCAGCGCCGGAGCGCCCGACTCGGCCACCAGGTCGTGAACGGTCTTGCCGTCGCGCGGCTGCCAGTCGCCGGTGAGCAGCGTCTCCTCGCCGTCGACGACGAGACCCGACCCGACCTCGTAGATGTAGGAGGTGAGGCCGAGCAGGCGCGCGTCTTCCATCACCTGCGCCTTGCGCCGCCCGGACTTGAGCACGACCTCGACGCCGGCGCGGTGACACGCCTCGAGGGCCCGTGCCGCCAGCAACGTGAAGGCGCCCTCGCCGTCGCGGAACAACGAGGCTCCCTGTCCGAGCAGGGTGCCGTCGAGGTCGGTGTAGGCGCAGCGCAGCGACACCCGCTAGGCGCGGGCGCGCAGCGACGCGTGCGGGGGCCGCTCGACCAGCTCCACCTGCACCAGCCGGCCGTCGGCCGTCTGGAACGGCGGCGCGTGGTCGTCGAGCAGGCGTCCCTCCCTGCGCAGGCGCTCGAGGATGACCCTCAGCACCGTGTACGCCATCGGCCCCAGCTCGGACAGCGGCTGGTGGTGGTTGTGGCGCACGTCGAGGTCGACCTGCGCCATCCCCTCGGTCCCGGCGAGCACGTCCCGCGCGTGCAGCAGCATCGAGGTCTCGATCGCGTACCCGGTGGCGAAGGGCAGCCGCTCGAACAGCCAGCGGCGGGCTGCCATCTCCCCGGCCAGCGGCTGCGAGAAGGCGGCCAGCTCGGGATAGAAGGCGCTCAGCAGCGGCCGCGCCATCAGCTCGGTCACGCGGCCTCCGTCGCGGGGGCGCTCCTGGCCGTCGGGCGTCGTGAACGGCCGCCGGAAGAACCCCTTGACGAACTGGAGCTCCTCATGACAGATGAGCGGCCCCAGGATCCCGCGCGCGAAGTGCTCCGGGAAGCGGCGCGTGTCGGAGTCGAGGTAGGCGATCAGCTTCCCGCGCGCCACCGAGAGGGCGCGCCACATGGCGTCGCCCTTCCCGAGCACGTGGCCCTGCTCGGGCATCAGGTCGGCCTCCTGGTGGACCTCGGCCCCCAGCTCCGCGGCGATCTCGGCGGTCCCGTCCTTCGACGAGGCGTCGACGACCAGGATCTGGTCGATCAGGCCCTCCAGGGACTGCAGCTGCTCGACGATGCGCCCGATCGTGTCGGCCACCTCGCGGGTCGGCAGCACGACCGTGACGGGCTCCCGCTTTCGCTCCAGGAGCAGCTCGAGGGGGAACTCCGAATGCCTGAAGGTCCGGATCAAGCCGCGCGTACTATGGCAGCCCGATGGCGACCCTGAGGACCGAATCTCCGTGGCAGGCCGTGCTCGACGCGGCGGAGGAGGGTCAGGTGGTCGCCACCGCCCGCGAGGGTGCCCGGCCGGGCGCCGCGACCCCTCTTCCGGATGCCCTGCACCCGTCTCTCAGGGAAGGCTTGGCCTCCGCGGGGATCGACTCGCTCTGGTCCCACCAGGCGGATGCGCTCGAGGCCGCGATGCGCGGGCACACCATCGTCACGACCGGCACCGCCAGCGGCAAGTCGCTGGCCTTCAACCTGCCGGTCCTGCACACGCTTGCCTCCGCCCCGAGCGCCCGCGCCATCTACCTCTACCCCACCAAGGCGCTCGCCCAGGACCAGGCCCGCAAGCTTGGCGAGATCGGCGGGCGCTTCCTTCGCTACGACATCTACGACGGGGACACGCCCCAGGAGGACCGAGCCGCCATCCGGCGCCGCTCGAACCTGATCCTGACCAACCCGGACATGCTCCACGTGGGCGTGCTGCCCAACCACCGCGGCTGGGGGGACGTGCTGGCCAACCTGGCCTGGGTCGTGGTCGACGAGGCGCACGTGTACCGCGGCGTCTTCGGCTCGCACGTGGC
>DATACN010000099.1:0-9870 GCA_036258995.1 Thermoleophilaceae bacterium
GACCCGCCAGCGGATGCGGGCGGTGGGCCACGGGCTGTGCGCCTTGGGGTGCTTGACGATCACGACCCGCAGGCCGTGGCCGCGCTCCGCCGGGCTCGCGACGCCCGGAGTGAGCGCCACCACCGCGAACGCTACGGTGAGCGCTGCGAGGAGGCGGAGGGCGGGCGGTAGGAAGGTCGACGCGTGGGGGGAGCGCCCCATGCATGTGGCTTCGGACGACCCGGCCCGTCCGCTGAGCGGTTGCGGAGGAACCTAGACGGCTGATCGACCCCGGACCGGGGACGTTCACGCCCGCCGCGCGGGGAGAAGCGATCGGAAGAGGCTCACGTCCTCGGCCGAGAACGCCCGCAGGACCACGGCGGCGGCGAAATAGCTGGCGGCCGCAACGGGGATCGCGAGCCAGATGTCGAGCAGATCGGCCACCACCCAGGTGACGGCACCCGTGGCCGCCGCCGCGAGGACCAGACGCCAGCTGCTGCTCACGATCGGCGCGTGGCCGCCGTGGCGCCTGGCGGCGGCAATCAGAAGGCCCAGGTGCACCACCGAGCTGGCAAGCGCCGATATCGCGGCCCCCAGCGCCGCAAGGGATGCCGCGAGCCAGGAGCCGACCCCCAGGCGAACCGCCAGCATCATGAGCTGTATGCGCAGCACGGACGCCTGACGGCCCCGCGCGAACAAGGAAGGCCAGAAGACCTCCATCAACGACGCGAAGGTGAGGCTCACGGCGAGCAGCTGCAGGGGGACAACCGAGTCCTGAAAGCCTTCGCCGAACAGGGTCGCGATGATCGGATCGGCGGCGGCGACCATCCCCGCCGTCAGCGGGAGCGAGAAGGCCAGCGTGTACTTGATCGCCTTGCCCTGGATCGGAAGGAACCGCCCGTCGCGCTGGTGCTCGGAGCGGCTGAGCGCCGAATACACGTTGCTCATGAACACCTGCGGAACGAACAGCCAGACTTCGGCGACCCTCATCGCAGCGCTGTAGTACCCCACCTGGGCGGGCGAAGCGAACAGGGACAGCAGGATCACCTCGGGCCGCGAGAAGAGTGCCGCCAGGGCCGATGTCGCCGCAAACGCCTTTACCTCCGTCACCAGCCGGCCCATGAGCCGAAAGTCGAGCTCGAGCGGAAGCCGCGCTATGTAGCGCGCAATCAGCGTGAAGTAGCACGCGGTGGCGAGGTAGTGCATCGCCACGAACGAGATCAGTACGGCTTCGACGCCATGGCCGGTCGCGAGCAGCACCGCGCTCACGGCGATGTGGATGGCGTTCGTCAGGAAAGTCGGGATCGTCTCGAACTCGGTCCTGCCGTGGGCAATGAACGCCGCCGTCTGGATTCCGTTGAGCACCCGCGGCAGCACCCCGAGCAGAACGATCGAGACGCCGCGCTCGAGGTCGCTGGAGTAGCCGACGTTGCGCACGACGAGCTCGGCGAGCAGGGTGACCACCAGCGCGAGCGGCACGGCCACGGCGCTCAGATGCACGACGTAACGCCCCGTGAGCGACGGGTCCTTGGAGAGCTCGCGGATCAGGTACTGCACCGCGCCGGCCTCGCTTGCGATGGTCAGCGCTCCCCACACGGCAAGCGCGGCCGAGAAGACGCCGAGGTCGTCCGCTCCGAGCCACGCCGCGATCATCAGCGTCAGGACCAGCGTGCTCACCCGGCTGATGACCCTTGCGAGCATCAGAACCGCCGTGTTCTTGAATATGCGGCGAGCTCCCCCGGCGCCGCTGTGCGAGGACATCGCGCCCATGGTAAGCCGCTTGCAGGCGCCCAGGAAAACCGCTCCAGGAGCGGAAGTCCGTGCTACTTTAGGACGATGCGCGACCGTCAGATTTCTGGTTCGCGCGTCCGCGCGGGCGGCAGGGAGGTCGGTTGCGCGGGCCTCGGGACTCGTTTGGACAACGCCTCCTCGTGACGCTCGCGGACTACATCGGGGTACTCCGGCGCCGGCTCGGGCTGATCATGCTCGTCGTCATCTTCGGGCTGGTCACTGCGGGCGTGACGCTCGTCTTCGGGACCAAGATCTACGAGGCCACCTCCACCGTCCGCGTTGCAACCGGCGTGGGCGGCGCCGACGCGCCCCGGGTAGAGGACCTCGACTACAGCGACCGGCTCATGACGACCTACAAGGAGCTCGCCGAGAGCCGTGACCTGCGTGGCCGTGTCGCGGAGGCGACGGGCGCCGACGAGCCCGCCGACCTCACGGTAGAGCTGCCGCCCAACACCGAGCTGCTCGAGATCTCGGTCGAGGCATCCGATGCGACGCTGGCGCAGCGACAGGCGAACGAGGCCGCGCGCGTGCTCGTCGAGCGCGCCCAGGAGCTCGCGAGCGAGAGCGCGAAGTCCACGGAGACCACCTTCTCGCTACGTGTGAGCCAGTTGCGCGATCAGATAAGCCAGTCGCGCCAGGACCTCGAGCAGCTCGCCGCCGAAGGGGCCCCCGAGGAGGAGCAGCAAGCCCTTCGAGACTCGATTGCCCTTCAGGAGGAAGGCCTCCGCTCGCTGGTCGAGCAGAGCACTGCGGCGCAGGGGGCCGCGATCAGCCGGGCCGCCACGGTGTCCATCTACGACGAAGCCGGTCTGCCGTCGTCTCCGGCAAAGCCGCGGCCGGCGCTGACCATGGGCCTCGGACTGTTCCTGGGCCTGCTCACCGGCTTGGGATTGGCGTTCGTCAGGGAGAGCCTCGACAGGCGTCTTCACACGCGCGACGAAGTCGCCGAGGTCGCCGGCTCCATGGTCATGGGCACCATCCCGAGGAGCTACGACCGGCGTCAGCGACTGTTCAACAGCGCCTCGCCACAGCAGGACGCCTTCGCGCGCTTGCGCACCAACCTGATGGCCCTTGACGGGGGATCGGCGATCCGCAAGCTCATGGTGACGAGCGCCGAGCCCGGGGCCGGGAAGTCCACGATCACCGCGAACCTCGCCGCCGCGCTCGCCCGAGACGGGACGAAGGTGGTCGCGGTCGACGCCGATCTGCGCATCCCGACCCTCCACCGCCTCTTCGAGCTTCAGAACACCCGAGGCCTCAGCTCCGTCCTGACCGGAAGGGTCCGGGACGAGCGCGAGCTGATCCAGCGCACGCAGATCGACAACCTGTTCGTCCTCACGAGCGGTCCGGAGGTGCCCGATCCCGCGGAGAGGATCGGCTCGGTCGAGATGGCGAATCTCGTGACCCGCCTCGCAGAGGCCTTCGAAGTCGTGCTGATCGACACCCCGGCTCTGCTGTCGGTGAGCGACGGAGCCAACGTGGTCCCCCTGGTCGACTCGGTGCTGCTCGTCGCACGGGAGGCCCGCAGCACACGCCACGGCGTCAGGGACGCGCGCGCCCAGCTGGCCGCGGTCAACGCCAAGCGGGTGAACGTGGTACTCAACTTCAGCCGCGAGCAGCCGACTGACTACTACTACTACACGTCATTCGAGCGGCAGCGGGACCTATGGGAGAAGGCCTCGCGGACTGAGACGCACAACTAGCGGAAGAGGGCAGGCCGCTCCCCTCCGCAGGAGGAGAAGAGGGGCTTGAGACGGGCTCGGGGGAACGAAGTGCTACGGACGGCTGTGATCGGATGCGGTTACTGGGGCGCGAACTACGTCCGCGTCCTCAACGAGCTGCCCGGTGTGCAGCTGATGGCCGCCTGCGACCAGCGGGAGGACCGGCTCGGAGAGGTGGCGCGACGGTCCCCGCAGACCGACGTGGTGACCGACTTCGACTCAGTGATCGAGCGGACCGACGTGGAGGCGGTGCTGCTCTGCACCCAAGCGGGCACCCATTACGAGCTGGGCCTCCGCTGCCTCGAGGCCGGCAAGCACATCCTGATCGAGAAGCCGTTGACCACGCGTTCCGAGCACGCTCTGCGACTGATGCGGCTGGCCGAGGCCAAGGGGCTGACGCTGATGGTCGGGCACACCTTCCTCTACAACCCCGCTGTCGAGACCGTCAAGGAATACGTCTCGGACCCCGCGAGCGGGCCGGTTTACTACCTCTACGCGCGACGCACGAACCTCGGCCCCATCCGCCCCGACGTGAATGCCATCTGGGACCTCGCGCCGCACGACGTGTCGATCTTCAACTTCTTGCTGGGGCGCAATCCGCTGTGGGTCAGCGCGGCGGGTGGGCGGCCGCTGGGCACCGCCAGGGAGGACGTAGGGTTTGCCACGCTCGGCTATGGCGGCGACATGCTCGGCCACATCCACGTCAGCTGGGCGGATCCCAACAAGACCAGGGAGGTCGTGGTCGTCTGTCAGGAAAAGCGAATCGTCTTCAACGACCTCGACTCGATGGAGCGTGTACGCGTCTTCGAGAAGGGCGTTCAGCGACATCTGCTCGACAGCGAGACCACGGTCGAACCTCAATTCGCGCTTCGCGAAGGACGCATCGTCAGCCCGCCGGTTCCGTCGACCGAGCCGCTCAGGCGGCAGCTCGAGCACTTCGTCGAGTGCGTTCGGACCGGCGCGCGGCCGCTGTCGGATGCTCACGCGGGGCTGGCGGTCGTCCAGGTGATGGAGGCGATGAGCGCCTCCGTCGAGCTATCGGGCTCGCCGGTGGTCGTGGGGTCGGGCGAGCAGGCCATGGGGGGTGAGCGGGTCGCGGATTCCATTCGTTGACCTGGCGCCGCAGCACGAGAGCCTCGCGCAAGAGCTGCGCCAGGCGTTCGAGCGCACGCTGTCGGCCGGAGACTTCATCCTCGGGGAAGAGGTCGAGCTCTTCGAGCACGAGTTCGCGGAGTTCTGCGGCGTGCGGTACGCCGTGGGCGTCGACTCCGGCACGACCGCGATCGAGCTGGCCCTGCGAGCGGTGGACTGTGGCCCTGGCGACGAGGTCATCACAGTGCCCAACACCTTCATCGCCACTGCGCTCGCGATCACGCTCACGGGCGCCCGTCCAGTGTTCGTCGACGTGGACCCCGTCTCGCGCAACATGGACCCACAGCTGCTCGCCGAGGCCATCACGCCGCGCACCAAGGCGGTGGTCCCCGTGCACCTGTACGGGCAGCCGGCGGACATGGAGCCGATCTGCGACGTGGCGCGCGCGTACGGTGTTCGCGTCGTCGAGGACGCGGCACAGGCACACGGCGCCCGGTACCGGGGGCGCCCCGCCGGCAGCCTCGCCGATGCGGCCGCATTCAGCTTCTATCCCTCCAAGAACCTTGGCGCCGTCGGCGACGCAGGCGCGGTCACAACCGACGACGAGGATCTCGCGGAGCGCCTGCGGCTCATGCGCAACTACGGTCAGCGGACGAAGAATCGCCACGACGCAATCGGCTTCAATCGCCGCCTGGACACCCTTCAGGCCGCGTTCCTGCGCGTGAAGCTTCCGCGGTTGCGTGGCTGGATCGATGCGCGACGCGAACGGGCACGCCGCTACGGCGAGTTGCTGGCGGACACCGCGGTGGAGCCGCCGGTCGAGGCCGAAGGCCGGGAGCATGTGTGGCACCTCTACGTCATCCGCGCCGCGGGCCGGGACGAGCTGCGCGCGTCCCTGACCGAGCGCGGCATTGACACCGGACTCCACTACCCGGTCCCGATCCACCTCCAGCCCGCCTACGCCCATCTCGGATACGGCCCGGGCAGCTTCCCGATCGCCGAGCGGCTGGCGGAGGAGTCCCTCTCGCTGCCGATGTACCCCGAGCTGCCCGAGAAATGGCTCGAGGAGGTGGCGAGGTCGGTGGTCGCGCACGAGCGCGTGGCCCCCGACCAGGCAGCTTGATGGCCGGTCGCCTGCGACCGGCCGCCGAGGGACCGTCCGCGCTCGCCGGAACCGGTCGCTTCGGCGAGACGGCGCCTGCCTATCTCGTCGCGGGCGTGCTCGGGATCGTCGTCGGCCTGATCGCCTATGTCGCGGGCTCGGCCGGCGTCGCGACCGCCGGCGTGGTCGCGGTGGCCGCCGGCGTCCCCGTGTTGCTGGTGGCGCTCGGCAAGGCCCAGCGGCTCCTGTTGGGAGTCCTGATCCTGGAGATCCCCCTGCAATGGGACGTCTACCTCAACTACAACGACGCCGCCGGCGAGCTCGGCGCCATCGGGGGGCTCAACCTCTCGCTGACGACGCTGGTGCTCGCCGCGCTCTACATGGGGTGGGCCGCCGACTGGCTGACCGGCCGGCGCGCGCCCGCGGGCCGGGCGGTCAGCGCCCTGGTGCCATTCGGCGTGTACCTGGCGATCAACCTGCTGTCGGTTGTGACCGCGCAGGATTCCGAGCTCGCCCTGTACTACGTCGTCCTGCTTGCCCAGATGGGGCTGGTCCTGTGCTACGTGGCCTGCCGGGTGCGCAGCCGCAGCGACGTGACGCTCGTGGTGGTCATGCTGATCCTGGCGCTCTTGCTCGAGGGCCTCGCAATCCTCTCCGTGCGGATCTTCGGCGTGGACCTCGACGTGTTCGGCATTGGGAGCGACACATCGACGACGGACAGTCCTTTCGAGGCCCAGGTGGGGCCCCGCCTGGAGGGAACGCTCGGCACGCCGAATACGGCGGCGGCGTACCTCGCCATGCTGCTTCCGATCGCCGCTACGGCGCTCGCGACGCGTATGCACGGCGCCATCCGCGCGCTCGCGGCGGTCTCCCTGGTCGTCGGCTTCCCCGCGCTCATTCTCACTTTCTCCCGCGGTGGATGGCTCGCCACGATCGTGTCCTTCCTCGTGCTGCTCGTAATCGGGGCGAGGCGTGGCCTGGTGCCGCCGCGCGTCCTGGCGGTCGTCCTGGCGGTCATGCTCATGGTGGGGCTACCGCTCTATGGAGCGGTGGGTGCGCGGCTGACGAGCGGCGAGGGGGCGGCTTTGAGTCGCGTCCCGCTCATGGACCTGGCGGTGCAGGTGGTATCTGACTATCCGGTGCTCGGGGTCGGCGCCAACAACTTCGCGTCGGTGGTCACGGACTACGCCGGGCCGGAGTTCTCGCGCGACTGGATCTACACGGTCCACAACAAGTACCTGCTCGTGGCGTCGGAGACCGGCCTGCTGGCGCTTGCGGCCTTCGTGTGGTTCCTCGTGGCGGTGCTTCGCCGCGCGGCGGCGGTCTGGCGCTTCGGCGACCGCTGGGCGGCTCCGGTCGCGATTGCTCTCACGGCGGCGCTCTGCGGCCAGATCGTCAACATGGCCGTCGACCTCTACAACAACCGCGCCGAGCTCCAGCTGCTGATGGTGGTGTGCGGCCTGGTGATCGCGCTGAACGCGTTCGCGTCGAGGGCTGAGGCCTGACGCTGTCGGTCGTCCTCATCGCGCGCGACCAGGCGTGGAACGTAGATCGCCTGGTCGAATCGGTGTTGAGGGAGGTGGAGCCGCTTCCCGATAGCGATGTGCTGCTGGTCGACTCCGCTTCGAGCGACGGGACGGCGGAGCGCGCCGCGCGGCACCCGATCCGCGTCCTGAAGCTTGCGGCCGACCAGCCGCTCACCCCGGCCGCGGGACGCTTCGTGGGCTTCCAGCAGACCGCGGGCGAGCTCGTCCTGTTCCTGGACGGCGACATGATGCTCTGTCCCGGGTGGCTCGAGCAGGCGATCGACCTCATGCAGGAGCGGCCCGAGGTCGCCGGAGTGTGCGGACAGCTGCTGGAGCGGCCTCCCGGCAGTCCTGCCGAGCCGCTCGAGGCTGGTGGCGGCAAGGCTCCGTCCAGCGAGGTCCGCCACAGCGGCGGCGCCGTCCTGCACAGACGAAGCGCGCTCGACGAGGTCGGGCCGTTCAATCCGCACCTCCGCTCGGACGAGGAGCCCGAGCTCTGCATCCGCCTGCGCGGGGCGGGCTATCGCGTCGTCCGCCTCGAGCGTCCGGCCGCGTACCACTTCGCCACCCCGAGCGAGGCCATCTCCACGCTCCTCGCGCGCCGCCGGCGCGGCCTGTACATCGGCGCGGGCCAGGCCATCCGGCACAACCTCGGGACCGGGGCGCTCTGGCCCTACGTCCGCGAGCGCGGTTTCGGGCTGGTGCCGGGGATCGGACTCGCCGCGGGTGTCGCCGCCCTGCTCGCGGCAACCCGCACCGGGCGCCGCGGCCTCCTGGGCGCATGGCTCGCGACCTTCGGGGGCTTCCTGGCGATCGACGTCTGGCGCAAGCGCAGCCCGTACCGCACGCTCTTCAGCCTCGTCCTCCGCCTGATGATCCTCGAGGGCACCATCAGGGGTTTCCTGCGGACGCCCCTCCCCCCTGCCGCGTACCCCGCCCGCTTCGAGATGGTCCAGGCGACGCCGAGCGGGTGACCGAGTGCCTGCGCGCCGCCCAGGCGCTTCACGACCACCTGGCGCGCCGGCATCTGCGCGACGGAAGCCTGGCTGGGCCCGACTACGGCGTGCGCCTGAACTACCGGGTCGGGCGTTTCGTGAAGAGCTACCTGCGGCGCATCCCGTGGCGCGACAACCTGGTCTACGAGCAGGCGCAGGGGTACTGGATCCTTGCGTGCTCGCGCCTGCAGGAGCGGGACGGGAGGAACCGGCTGGAGCTCGTCGAGCGCTGCGCCGATGGCATCCTGCGGCGCCAGCGGGCAGACGGCTCGTGGGCCTACCCCAACCCGGCCTGGCGGGGGCGGGTGGCCACCGCCGAGGGCACCTGGGCCGCCATCGGGCTGCTGGAGGCGGCGCAGCTCCTCGACGACGACCGGCCGCTTGCCGGGGCCCAGGCCTGGCATTCGTTCCTCGAAGAGCGGATCGGCTTCCGTGCGGTGGACGGCGGGCTGGCGGTCAACTACTTCGCGGGCCGGCCTGGCGGAGCGGTGCCGAACAATTCGGCGTTCGTGCTGCGGTTCCTGGCCGGCCTGGCGCGTGCCACCGGCAACGACGGCCACCTGGCTCGCTGCCGCGAGTTGATCGCATTCCTCGCTTCCATACAGCGCCCCACGGGGGAGCTCCCGTACTCGGTTCCCCACTCGGCTACGGAAGGTTGAACCGAGCACTTCCAGTGCATTCAGTACAACGCCTTCCAATGCCTCGACCTCATCCGTTACTCGGAGCTCTCGGATGACGGCGCGGCGCGCGGGATCGCCGGCCGGATCGCCGGCTTCCTTGCGGCGAACGTGCGCCCGGACGGGCGGGTCCCGTACGCCTGCGACTCGGAGTTTCCCGAGGTGACCTACCATCACGCGGCCGCCGCCGCCGGCCTGCGTGCCGCCTCGCGCATCGGCGTCGAAGGCTGTGCGGGCGCCGCGGCCCCGGTATTGCGGCGCGTCCTCGCTCGCCAGCGCGACGACGGCAGCTTTCCGCACTCGACCCGGGACTACCGGCTCCTGAGCGACCGCCGTTCCTATCCGCGCAGCCAGGCCATGGTCCTTCACCACCTGCTCGAGCCCGCGAGCGCCGGAGGCCCCTGATGTGCGGGATCTGCGGCTCCGTCGAGGAGGCGCCGGGCCTCGGCGAGGGCGACCTCCGGGCCATGCTTGCGTCGATACACCACCGCGGGCCCGACGAGGAGGGGATCCATCTGGAGCCCGGCGTCGCACTCGGCGCCAGGCGGCTGAGCATCATCGACCTGGCCGGCGCCAGGCAGCCCCTCACCAACGAGGACGGCTCGGTGGTCCTGGTCTTCAACGGCGAGATCTACAACTTCCGTGCCCTCCAGGAGCGGCTGCGCCGTGGGGGTCACACCCTGCGATCCAACGGAGACGGCGAGGTGATCGCCCACCTCTACGAGGATCTGCGGGAGCGCTGCGTCGAGGAGCTCCAGGGGATGTTCGCCTTCGCCCTCTGGGACCGGCGCGAGCAGCGGCTGCTGATCGCGCGCGACCGGCTCGGCGTGAAGCCTCTCTACTACGCGCCTGTGGGAGGGGGCCTCGTATTCGGGTCCGAGATCAAGGCGCTTCAAGAGCATCCGTCCTTAGAGGCCCGGCTCGACCTCGCCGCGCTCGGACGTTTCCTCGCGCTCAAGTACGTGCCTGCGCCGCAGACCATGTTCG
>DATACN010000100.1:0-4257 GCA_036258995.1 Thermoleophilaceae bacterium
GTGACGGTCAAGCTCGCCACCCTCCACAACGAGGAGGACCTGCGCCGCAAGGACGTCCGCGAGGGCGACGAGGTGATCGTCATGCGGGCGGGCGAGGTGATCCCGCAGGTGGTCTCGCCCTCGCCAAAGGCGCAGAAGGCGAAGAAGCGCGGGCCGGTGCCAAAGCCGCCGTCCAAGTGTCCCGCCTGCAAGACGCCCACGATCAAGCCCGAGGAGGGCGTGTGGACGATCTGCCCCAACCGCGCGTCCTGCCCCGGGCAGCTGTTGCAGGCCGTCAAGCACTTCGTGGGGGCCATGGACATCGACGGGCTCGGCGAGGAGAACGTGCGCCGCTTCCTCGACGAGGGTGTGATCTCGGACATGGCCGAGATCTACGACCTGACCGTCGAGCGGCTGGCCGAGCTGGACGGCTTCGGCGAGGTGTCGGCGGGCAACCTGGTCGCCGCGATCGACGCCTCGCGCCAGCAGCCGTTCATGCGCGTGCTATTCGGGCTGGGGATCCCCCACATCGGCTACGTCAACGCGCGGGCCCTCGCCGACCACTTCCGCTCGATGGACGCGCTGCTGGAGGCAAGCGCCGAGCAGATCGAGGAGGTGCCGGGCGTAGGCCCCGTTCTGGCCCGCACGATCGCCCAGACGCTGGAGGAGAAGCGCACGCGCGAGCTGATCGCGCGGCTGCGCGGCCACGGCCTGAAGATGGAGGCCGAGGGCCCGGCCCCCGGCGAGGCCGCCGGCCCGCTCGCGGGCAAGACGCTGGTCCTGACCGGCACGTTGCCGAATCTGAGCCGCGAGCAGGCCACCGAGCGGATCGAGGCGGCCGGCGGCAAGGTCACGGGCTCTGTCTCGCGCAAGACGGACTACGTGGTGGCCGGCGAGGACCCCGGCACGAAGTACACGAAGGCCCAGGAGCTCGGCACGCAGATCCTCGACGAGGACGGCCTGCTCGAGCTGCTCGCGGCCTCGTGACCGCTTTCACGCGGAAGCGCTAGCCGGGACGAATTACGGCTGGGTGAGGGGTTGCGCCCCCTACGCCGCGACCGAGTGCAGTAGTCATCCATATAGGACGTCAGATGCACAATCACTCCCGAAGCGGCCGGGACCGACCCCTACCCAGCTGCCGTTCGCCTGAAGCAACGACCGCTTCGCGCGAGGAGCAGAAGCAGGCGGTGATGCGCTAGCTACCCGCGGACGCCCGCCATGGCCTGCGCCATGCGGTCCTGCAGCCGGCGCGCGCCGCTGATGCTCACGCCGTTCATCAGGATCGAGAAGGCGTAGAGGTCCCCCGAGCGGGCGCGGCAGTAGCCGGACAGCGCGCTGACCGAGGTCAGCGTGCCGGTCTTGCCGTGGCAGCGGCCGCGGGCGGGTCCGCGCCGCATGCGGGGGGCCAGGGTGCCGTCGCGGCCGGCCACCGACAGCGAGGCGTCGAAGACCTCGAACTCGTCGCGCTCCAGAAGCGCGGTCAGCAGGCGGGTCACGCGGAACGGGGTCGCGCGGTTCGAGTAGGACAGGCCGGAGCCGTCCACGAGCCTGGCGCCGGAGCCGAGGCCGCGGGCGAAGGCCATCGCCACCCGGGCGCCCCGAGCCGTGGTGCCGCGGCCAGTGGCCTGAAGCCCCAGGCCCTTGAGCAGCATCTCGGCGAAGAAGTTGTCGGACGGCTTGTTCGTGAGCTGCGCCAGGCGCGCCATGGTCGGCGACTCAACGCTCGCCATCAGGGTGGCGCCACCGGGCGTCGTGCGGGCCCGCGGCGCTCGCGCCACCCGGACCCCACGCCGCTCGAGCGCCGCGTCAAGGCGCGCTGCCGCGAAGCTCGCGGGGTTGCGCTGGAAGGAAAGCCCGCGCTCGCTGGCGAGGCCGCGGTTGAATGACATGGCGCTCAGCGGCCCGACCCAGATGGAGGTGCCGTAGCCGGAGGCGGGGCCGCCGCGCCGCGAGTCGAAGCGGGACTCGTCGCCGTAGATGCGGCCGCTGACGCGCTCGATGCCGGCCTCCTCGACCTCCGCAGCCAGGGCCTCGACGGTGGCGCCGGAGCCGTACGCGCGGCGCACGAAGCGGGCGCTGCCGAAGCTGGGGTCGCCCCCGCCGCGCAGATAGAGATCGCCCGTCCAGGTTCCGTCGGTCTCGAGCTGGCCGGCCCCGCGCACCTCGGTCCCCAGGCGCCCTTCGGTTCCGAACCGGGCCAGGGCGGCGGCGGTGGTGAAGAGCTTGACGTTGGAGGCCAGCACGCGGCCCGTGTGGTGGCGCCACCGCAGCACGGTGCGGTTCTCGGTCGCGTTCACCACGAACGCCCCCGAGGAGGGCCCGGCGAAGCGCATCTGGGCGGACAGCGCCCTGCCCAGGGCCGCGTCGGCTTCGGGCGAGGCGGCCGCGGGGGCCGCGGGCAGCGCGGCGGCGGCCATCCCCAGAAGGGGGACCGCCAGCTTCGAGAGCGGGCGCATGGGAACACGAACACGCTAGCTGCGGCCGTGGAGCGGTTCACCCGATCCGCCCGATCGCCGATAATGCTCGGACCGGATGGGCGACGTCGTAAAGCTCCAGAAGCCTTCGCAGAAGGACCGCAAGACGGCGGGCAAGCCGCCCCGGCGGCGCAGCCGTCGCTCCCGAACCGCCCTTGTCCTGGGCGGGGGCGGGTTCACCGGCGGCGTCTACGAGATCGGGGCCCTGCGGGCGCTCGACCTGCTGGCCGTGAACCGCACGGTCAACCAGTTCGACGTCTACGTGGGCACGAGCGCGGGGTCGTTCGTGGCCTCGCTGGTCTCCAACGGGGTCACCCCCGAGGAGATGATGCGGGTGGTCAACCAGCAGGTGCCGACCCCCTTCCGCGACGTCGACCGCAGCGCGCTGATGCGGCCCAACCTGGTCGAGTTCGCCCAGTCGGCGGCGCTCCTGCCGCTGAGGATGCTCGGCCTCGGCCGCAACCTGCTCGGCCACATCCGGTCGGCCTCGGTCATCGACCTGGCGGTGGGGCTGGCCGAGGCGCTGCCGTCGGGCCTGTACGACAGCGCCGCGGTGCAGGAGTACCTGGAGAAGGTCCTGGGAGATCCCGATCGGACCGACGACTTCCGGCTGCTCGAGAACGAGCTCTACCTGACGGCCACCGACCTCGACACCTGCGAGCGCATCGTCCTCGGCGGCCCCGACTGGGACGACGTGCCGATCTCGCGCGCGGTGGCGGCCTCCACCGCCCTGCCCATGGTCTACAAGCCCGTCGAGGTCAAGGGGCGCCACCTGATCGACGGCGGCATCCGCTCCACCACCAATGTCGACGTGGCGGTCGAGCGTGGCGCCAAGTTCGTGATCGTGGTCAACCCGCTGGTGCCCTACGTGAATGACTTCCAGAAGGTCATCCCGACCATGCTCGGCAGCCGCGTGCGCCGCGTGGCCGACATGGGCTTCCCGCAGATCGGCTACCAGGCCTTCAAGCTGCTGGCCCACCAGCGCCTGCACGAGGCGGTGCGCAACTGGCGGGAGAAGTACCCGGGCGTGGACATCATCCTGATCGAGCCCGACCCCAACGACGAGCTGATGTTCGAGACGAACATCCTCAACTTCACCCGCCGGGTCGAGATCGCCAAGCACGGCTTCGAGTCGGTCACCCTCAAGCTGGCGCAGGACTACGACGAGCTCAAGGCGGTCTGCGCCAAGCACGGCATCGACATCTCGGCCACGCGGGTGCGCAAGGTGGTGCGCCGCTTCGCGAAGGAGCGCGAGCGCACCGCGGCCTGGCGCCGTATTCTCGAGCAGACGACGGGCGCGCTGCTGCGGCAGTCCGAAGAGGCTTAGCCGGCCGGAGAGGCCCGCCTGGACGACTCGCTCTTCGCGACGGTCCTGCTGCCGATCTCGCTTGCCGTGATCATGTGCAGCCTGGGGCTGTCGCTGACCCCGGGCGACTTCAAGCGGGTCGTCGTGTTCCCCAGGGCCGCGGCGATCGGGATCCTCAACCTGCTCTTGATCTCGCCGCTGCTGGCATTCGGCGTGGCCGAGCTGTTCGCGCTGGCGCCCGCCCTCGCGGTCGGCCTGGTGCTGCTCGGGGCCTCGCCGGGCGGGGTGACGGCCAACATGCTCACGCACCTGGCGCGGGGTGACACCGCGCTGTCGATCACGCTGACGGCGCTGAGCAGCCTGGCCGCGACGGTCACGGTGCCGCTCTACCTCGAGCTGTCCACGCAGCACTTCGGCTCCGGGCTCGGGACGGACGTGGGCATGGCGGGCATCGTGGCCCGGGTCTTCCTGATCACGGTCGTGCCGCTGTCGATCGGC
>DATACN010000101.1:0-8038 GCA_036258995.1 Thermoleophilaceae bacterium
CGGAGCAGCAACGCGACAAGGAGAATCCCGCCGACCACCAGCGAGGGCCGCCGTGACGCCCCGGCGACCAATCTACGCCCGGCAGCCTCCCACCGCATAAGCGCGAAGTATTCCGCGCTTGGGAGGGAACTTCGCTTCAAGGATCCCCGCGCGGGGCCGATTGAGTACTCGCCAGGCCCCGCGAGACGCTTAGCTGACCGGCTCCGGGGTCTGGCCGTCTGCTACCCGGAGCCGGCTAGATGTAATACATCTGCGCGCCGGCTGCCTGGGCCTCGCGCTCTGCCACGTCGGCGATCGTGGTGCCGGCCAGCACGGTCTTCACCGCATCCACCGCTTCCTGCCAGACGGGGCCGTTGGCCGCGGCGTCGGTGCCGAGCTCGCCCTCCAGGAGCTCGACCACCTCGAGCACCGTGACGTCCGAGGGCTGGCGGGCGAACTGGTAGCCGCCCTTCACTCCGCGCTGGCTCTGCAGGATGCCCGCGCGGCGGAGGGTGGCGAAGAGGCCTTCCAGGAATTGGGGCGGGATGTCGCGGGCGCGCGCGATCTCGCCGATCGGGACCGGTGTCGAGCCGCCCCTGCGGGCCAGCTCCGCGAGGGCGCGGACCGCGTATGGGGACTTGCTCGTTATGACCAGCACGCGAAGTCACTCTAGGGTAGGCACGTGGCTTGGCTCCCACCCCTGCTCTTGATGGCGGTGATCTTCTTCTTCTCGGCTCAGCCGGACCTGAACAGTGGGCTGGGCCTTCTCGACACGATCGGTCGCAAGCTCATCCACTTCGCCGAGTACGCGCTGCTCGCCGTGCTCTGGTGGCGGGCCCTCCGCACGAAGCTCGACGACCGCCGCGCCGCGCTGGCCGGCTTCGTCGTGACCGCGCTGTACGCCGCGACCGACGAGTTCCACCAGAGCTTCGTGGAAGGGCGCGCCGGGAGCCCCATCGACTGGGCCATCGACTGCGCCGGAGCGGCGGTCGCTTCGCTGTGGGCGGCGCGGCGGCCTGCCCGGGTGGAGGTACGGGGCTGATGCTTCGGCGCCTGCCGATCGAATCGACCCAGCCGGTCGTGCTCTTCGCAGTCCTGCGCCTGGCGCTCACGCTTCTCGCCCTGGTCGCGCTGCTCACCTTCGGACTGCCGTACCAGGGCGAGGCCGCCCTCGTCGTGGCCGTAGTGCTGCTTCCGTGGAGCATCGTGCTGCTTGTGCTCGCCCGCCGTAACGGCGGGCTCGCCATGAACACCTGGCTCGCCGCGGGCGACTTCGTCGCTCTGGCCGTGCTCGAGGCCGTCGTGCCCGAGACCTACGGCGTCGTGCGTTTCGTCGCCCTCTTCCTCGTGGCCGTGCACGCCAACTTCCAGGGAGAGCGGCGGGGCCTGGCCTTGACCGGCTTCGCGATCGCGGTGCTTGTCGTGCCCGCCGCGGTCCAGGGGGACCGGCCTCCGGAGGGTGCCGAGCTCGCCCTGTACGAATCGGTCTTCGGAGTCGCCGCCATCGCCAGCGCGGTGATGGTCGGCCGCCTGCGAACCGCGGAGTCGGCATCGCGGCTTCGCGCTCGCGGCGTCTCGCGTCGCACCATCCAGGCCGAGAGCGAGGTTCGCCGGCGGGTGGCGGAGTCGATCCACGACGGCCCGGTGCAGGAGCTGATCGGGCTCGACATGGTGCTGTCGGCGGCCCGGCGCGCGTCCGAGGGTGGCGACGACCACCGCGCCCGTGAGTTGATCGCGGAGGCGCACGAAGTCGCCGAGCGCAACATCCAGGCCCTGCGCGACGAGATCGTGGACCTCGGGCCCTACGCGTTCGAGGAGCTGACCTTCGACACCGCGATCGAGAACTGCCTGCCGACCTGGAAGCGGCGCTACGGGTTCGAGGTGCTCGTGGCCATCGAGCGGGTCAAGGTCCCGCCCGAGGTGGCGGGCGACCTGTTCCGCATCACGCAGGAGGCCGTGAACAACGCCGGCCGCCATGCAAAGGCCAAGGCCGTCTCGATCTCGCTGCGCACGGTGGATCGAGACATCGAGCTCAGGGTCACCGACGACGGTCAGGGCTTTGGAAACGGCGACCCGCTGGCGGCAGCCGAGCCGGGGCACCTCGGACTGGCGAGCATGCGCGAGCGCGCCGAGCTGCTCGGCGGGCGCCTCGCCATCCACACCTCTTCCCTGGGCACCCGGGTACTGGTCCGGGCGCCGCTCCCGAAGGCCGTCGCCTAGATCCAGCCGCGCTCGGTGGCGATCAGGACCGCCTGGGCGCGGTCCACGGCGCCGAGCTTCGCGTAGGTGTTGTGCAGGTGGGTGCGCACCGTGCTCGTGGACAGCTCGAGCTCGTGCGCGATCTGCTTGTAGACCTTCCCCTCCGCCAGCCGCTTGAGCACCTCGACCTCGCGGTTCGACAGCGGGCAGGGATCCACGTTGCGCTTGGCGTTGCCGCTGCCCTGCGGCAGCTCGTACATCACCGAGCGAAGTGAGTCGGCGGTCAGCCCGCAGGCCCGGGCCGCCTCCAGCATCTGCTTGGGGTTCACCGCCTGCGAATGCCCGTAATGGGCGAGCATGTCGGCCAGTCGCACGAGCGCGGCCTCGTCCTCGGGCTCGTCCGAGTGGTGCCGTTCGATGGCCGTCGCCAGGCGGTTCGGAAGGCTCCAGCGGCGGGCCAGGACTCCCCCCACCAGGGCGTGGTCGACGCCCAGCTCCAGCCTCTCGCGGTGGACGCGCTCCTCGGGGGTGCGCGCCGGGCCGTGGATCTGAAGTGGATAGCCGGGATAGGCGTGCGTCAGCACGAGCTTGCCGATGTCGTGAAGCAGCGCCGAGCACAGAAGCTGGTCGCGGTCGTCCCAGCCGATCTCGCGCGCGAGGCGGTCGGCGGCGGACTGCGTGGCCACCGCGTGCAGGCGGAAGCGCTCGGGCATCAGGTCCCACCCCGGGGTGCGCTCGAAGAAGTCGAAGGTCGTGGCCCGCGCGGCCAGCGTCTCGACGCCCTCCGGAGTGAGGATCTCGACGGCGTCGGGGATGCTCGCGATCTTGCCCTTCTTGCGCTGGGCGCTGCGGTTGGCGATGCGCAGCACGGTGATCACCAGCGCGACGTCGGACTCCACCGCCGCGACCACCTCGCCGACGGAGGAGCGTTCGGAGCGGACCACGCGCAGCACGCGGTTGCGCGACTCGGCAAGGGCCGGAAAGGCCTCGAGCGCCTCGAAGGCTGCTGTCAGGCGCCGTCCGTGGCCTTCGTTGTGCCGTCGCGCCATGGCGTCTGGCGTCCGAGCGGGGGTGCTCATGGCGGCTTCCACTATGTCGCGGTCCCTGCCTGTGTCCTGGGAAGAGGGTCGGGGGGTCCTACGCCCGAGCTATCGGCATTAGAGGGGTAAAGGTTGAGCACGCAGCCGGCCCTTGCCGGGCGGGGCTAGGAGCCGGCGGCGGCCTTCTCGAGCGCCGCGTCGATTCGCGCGATCGCCTCCTCGCGCCCGAGCGCGGCAACCGACTCGAAGATCCCGGGCGAAACGGTCGTGCCGCTGATGGCCACCCGCACCGGCTGGAAGACGTCCTTGGGCTTCACCCCGAACCGATCCACGACGCCGCGCAGGGCGGCCTCCACCGCCTCCGGGTCGAACGGCTCGGCGCCCTCGAGGGCCTCGCGGGCGGCCCGCAGGCGCTCCGGCGCGCCGTCGCGCATGACCTTGTCCCAGGCCTCGTCGTCGTAGGGGCGGCGCTCGACGAGGAAGCCCGCCAGCGGCCAGAAGTCGGCCAGCGTCTGCATCTTCTCCTGGCTGATGCTCACGGCCTCCTGGGGCAGCTCGCGGCCGCTCAGCTCCTGGATCCGCCGGCGCAGCTCGGCCGGGTCGAGCTCGCGCAGGTAGCGCCCGTTCATCCAACGCAGCTTCTGCTCGTCGAACACAGCCGGATTTCGCGAGACGCGCTCGAGGCTGAAGTTGCGGACCAGCTCGTCGGTCGTGAGGAAGGTGGTGGTCTCGTCGAGCCCCCAACCGAGCAGCGCGATGTAGTTGCGCACGGCCTCCGGCAGGTAGCCGGCCTCGCGCACCTCCTGGACCGACGCGGCGCCGTGGCGCTTCGAGAGCTTCGAGCCGTCGGGGCCGTGGAGCAGCGGCAGGTGGGCGTAGGCCGGAGGCTCGGCGCCCAGGGCCCGAAGGATCATCACCTGGCGGGGAGTGTTCGAGAGATGGTCCGCCCCGCGCACCACGTGCGTGATCCCCATGTCGAGGTCGTCGACAGCGACCGCCAGGTTGTAGAGCGGGCTGCCGTCCGAGCGCGCGATCACGAAGTCCTGGATCGAGTCGTGCGGGAAGCGCACCTCGCCGCGGATCGCGTCCTCGACCACGGTCTCCCCGTCATCGGGCACCCGCAGCCGCACGGCGCCCTCGTCCTCGTAGGCGTGGCCGCCCTCCACGAGCTCCGCGATCCGCTCGCGGTGGCGGTCGGCGCGCTCGGCCTGCGAGAAGGGCCCCTCGTCCCAGTCGAGCTCGAGCCAGCGCAGGGCATCGAGGATCTGCTCCACGTTCTCCGGCGTTGAGCGCTCCCGGTCGGTGTCCTCGATGCGAAGCAGGAAGACCCCGTCCTCCTGACGGGCCAGGAGCCAGTTGTACAGTGCCGTGCGCGCTCCGCCTATGTGCAAGGCCCCCGTCGGTGAGGGCGCGAACCGCACTCTCATCCCAGCGATGCTAATCGGCGCTCATGTCTCCACGGCAGGCGGGCTCGTGAACGCGCACGGGCGCGGAGTGGAGCGAGGCTGCGAAGCGATCCAGGTGTTCAACCAGTCCCCGCGTGCATGGCGGCCGACCCGCTGGAAGCCGGACGACGTGGCGGCCTTTCGCGAGCTGATGGACGGCGGCCCCATCAAGTCGGTCCTCATACACGCGGTGTACCTGATCAACCCGGCGACCAAGGACCGCGCGATGCGCAAGAAGTCGCGGGACTCGCTCGTGCACGCGCTCCGCATGGGCGACGAGATCGAAGCCGACGGGGTGGTGCTGCATCCGGGCTCGACGGTCGGAGAGCCTCACGAGGAGGCGCTGCCGCGCGTGGGCGAGATGCTGCGCCACGCGCTCGATGAGTCGGACACCTGTCGCCTCCTGCTCGAGGACACCGCCGGGGCCGGCAACACGCTCGGGCGCACGTTCGAGGAGCTGGCGGAGCTGATCGAGCTGAGCGGGGGGCACGACCGCATCGGCCTGTGCCTCGACTCCTGTCACATGCTCGCCTCGGGGTTCGACATCACGACCGCCGACAAGCTGGCAGAGGTGATCGATAGGTGCGTGGAGATAGTGGGCCTCGAGCGCGTCCAGGCCCTGCACGTCAACGACTCGCAGAATCCGCTCGGGTCGAACCGCGACCGCCACGCGATCCCAGGTGAGGGCGAACTTGGCACGCGCGGCTGCGCGGCGTTTCTGTCCGAGCCGCGCTTCGAGGGCCTGCCGGCCCTCTTCGAGGGCCCCGGCACGAGTGGGCACGCGCCGGACAAGGTCGACGTGGACCGCACCAAGCAGCTGCGGAAGCAGGGCCTGCGCTCGCGACGGCGGCGCAAGAGGCGCTAGCGCTCCTCGCGCAAAGCGGCAGTCATGCCAGGCTGCCGACCGTCGTTGCATCTGGTCCGCTGCGAGCGTCTCGGGTGCGGCGACAAAGATGCTCGCAACCACGCCAAAGCAGCAGTGACCTGGCCCGCAATGCAGCAGCGCCTGCCGAGCCGCTGCGGCCGTCACTGGCGGGTGAAATAAACCTCGCTGGTCGTGTTGTCTACGCCGGCGCTGCCCGCGCCGGTGATCGGCGTGAAGGCCTGGAACCGGACTCCGCGCGTCGCGCCGCTCGGGAAGTCGAGTCCGTACCGATTCAGGCACTTCGTGACGTTCAGCGTGTACCTGAACGTGTTCGCGCGGTTCGCCGGCCGAGCGGGCGCCAGGTCCCTGAAGCCCCCACCCTCCGGATCCCCAAACCCTGGGCGTAGATTCGGGTCGTCGCTCCGGAGTGCGTCCTGGGGGCACCAGCCGGGGCTGCCTTCAAACCGCTCCACACCCTCCTTGGTCGCCGCCGCGTAGTCCAAGCCGCCGACGTCGATCCACTCGGTCGCGCCGCAGTTCGGCGCCGGGGGCTGCACGCACTCCTCCTCCGATGTCGGTCGGCGCTGGGGGCGCCAGAGCGTGACCGTGATCTCCACGTCGCCGTCGGCGTCCGGCCCGTCCACGACCGGGAGACCATTGCCGGGGTGCGCGCCGGGAGCACCGGGGGCGACCGGATAGGCGATGGTCGTCCGCGCGCCCGTCTCATCGACGTAGGAGGCGAGCGCGGGCACCGTGGCGAAGATGAACTGCTGGGTGTCGGTGAGCTGGGTTTCCTGGCCGCCGTTCGTGAGGCGCAAGATCAGCGTGTCGCCGGTGCCGATCTGCGACGACGTCGCGCCATGGGCCAAGTGGAAGCCCACGAAGTCGGGACCTACCACCGTCGGCCGCAGCGTCCCATGGCCGTCGCCGTCGGAATCGCAGCACTCCGGGAACTTCTCCTCGGTCGGGACGTTGGTCGTCCTGCCTGTCCCGCCGAGCGAGCAGTAGATGAGGCCTCCGCAGTCGAGCTCGACCGAATCGGCCTTCGGGACCGCCATCCCAATCCAGCCGAGCTCGGGCAGCACCGAGTCGATCTGGGCGTCGGTCGACCCCGCGTTGACGTTCGCCGTGCGGCTCAGCGGCACCGCGCCGAGACTCGAAGCGAGGTCGAAGGGGTCGCGCGGCGTGAACTGGCTCGCCCGTGCCCGCCGCCGTTCGAGCTTGTCGAGCACGAGGTCGCCGTCGTCGTCGATGTCGATCCGATTTGGGACGCCGTCGACATCGCGATCCCCGACCACCCGCCGGTGCTTGCGTCGGGAGCGGACCCGCCCGAAGTTCCGGGCTCCAATCGGGACACCCCGCAGGGCACGCGCCCATCGCCGCGCGTCGACAGATTTCCGTCGGACACGCCTGCGCGTCCGGGTGTACCCGCCGAGGACCTCAAGCGCCCCAAGCCGCGCTCCGGCGCGCGCTCCGACCACTACGCGGCTGCCGCGGCCGCGGAGCACCACCGGCCCCGCGTAGACGCCGTCCGCGGCCCGGAGGTGCAGCGTCACCGTCTTCGCGGGTGGCCGCAGCCTAAAGCGACCCCGTCGCGGCCGGACCGCCTTCGCCTTGCCGTTCGCCGCGAGCGCGATGACGGTGTAGCCCGGCTTGCTGAGCTTCCCGGTGATGTGTCTCGGCGCCGCCGCAGTGGGCGTGCTCGCCACGAGGAGCACGACTGATGCCGCCAGGCACGACGCGGCGACGCGGGCAATAGATCGCACTGCGAGTCCCTCTGCGGCCACCCTAACATCTGGCCGGCGCCTCCGCGACTGGGCGGGCGGCCCCTCGATGGCCCACCTCCCGCTCAGCCGGCGCTGCCGAGAGTGTTGGTTCGCGCTGGAAGCGGCCGTCCTCACCGAGGCCGGCGAGATGACCGCCTTGGACGAACTGCGCAAGTCTCCGCCGACCCCCAACGCGCTAGCGCTTCCGCGTGGAAGCAGCGAGAGCTAGAGGGCGTCCCTGAGGTCGAAGGTCTCCGCGGGCTCGGGCTTTGAGAAGAAGCCCGGGTTCACGCAGTCGAACGCCTCGCCGTGGCCGTCGTAGGCGCGCTCCACCGATGTGGCGCACTGGGGCAGCGGCAGGCCGGTCATCTTCACGCCGCCGAAGCCGTGGCGGGTGCGCTCGGCCTGGCGGAAGATCTCGAGATCGATCTCGCCGCGGAAGACCTTGTGCATGCAGCCCATGAAGCGGCGGCCGCTGGCCTCGTCGTCGTAGAGGTAGAGGTACGGACAGTTCGACGCTAGGCAGCCCGACGGGTGGACGACGCGATCGCAGAACGCACAGCACTGGCGGCATTCATGCGTCTCGTTCAAGCGGGTGGACTGCGTCGCCACGCGAATCAGTGTAAGCGGAACCGGCCGGCCGGTGGCCGCTAGGCGATCACTCGGGCGGCGCCGTGCAGCGCGCCGAGCTCGGCGCGGCAAGCGCTGTCGGCGGACACCCTGAAGTCGGGCCCGAGCACCAGC
>DATACN010000102.1:0-2041 GCA_036258995.1 Thermoleophilaceae bacterium
GTCATCCGCCCCGTCCGGCCGGACAAGCTGGCCCGGCTCGGCCTGACTCTGCTGCGCTGGGGCCGCAGCCCGGCGGCCGGCAGCATCGCGCTGGCCGAGCGGTTCGGCGACGAGCCGATGGTGGTCGACGAGCTCGGCACCGTGAGCTTCAACGAGATGCGCGATCGCACCAACCGGCTGGCCCACGCGCTCTCCGACCAGGGCATCGTGGAGGGCGACGGCGTTGCGATCATGGCCCGCAACCACCGAGGCTTCATCGAGGCGACGACCGCGGTGTCGAAGCTCGGCGCCGACTCGCTCTACCTGAACACGGCCTTCGCCGGCCCCCAGCTCGAGGAGGTCGTCCAGCGCGAGAAGCCCAAGGCGATCGTGTACGACGAGGAGTTCGCCGAGCTGCTCGGGGAAGCCGGCAAGCGGCGCAAGCGCTTCGTGGCGTGGCACGACTCCGAGGACCTCGACGACCCGACCCTGGACGAGCTGATCGAGAAGGGCGATCCCTCGGAAGTTGTGCCGCCCGAGCGCGAGGGGCGCGCCGTGATCCTGACCTCCGGCACGACCGGCTCCCCCAAGGGCGCCTCGCGCGGCAACCCGCAGTCGATGGACCCCGCGGTGGCGCTGCTGTCGAAGATCCCGCTCAAGTCGCGCCAGGTCAGCCACGTCGCGGCCCCGCTGTTCCACTCCTGGGGCTTCGCGCACTTCACGATCGGCCTATTGCTCGGCACCACCTACGTGCTTCGCCGCAAGTTCGAGCCCGAGGCCTGCCTGGCCGAGGTGGCCCGCTACCGCTGCGACCACCTCGTCGTGGTGCCGGTGATGATGTCGCGCATCCTCGACCTGCCCGAGGAGACGCGCCGGAAGTACGACCTCTCCTCGCTCAAGGTGACCGCCGCGAGCGGCTCGGCGCTGCCGGGCGACCTGGCCATCCGCTGGATGGACGAGTTCGGCGACAACCTCTACAACCTCTACGGCTCGACCGAGGTGGCCTGGGCATCGATAGCCACGCCCGCGGACATGCGGGCGGCCCCGGGCACCTCCGGGCGCCCCCCGCGCGGCACGGTGGTGCGCCTGCTCGACGAGAACGGCGCCGAGGTCCCGACCGGCGAGACCGGCCGCATCTTCGTCGGCAACGAGATGATGTTCGAGGGCTACACCGGCGGCCAGGAGACCAAGGACATGGTCGACGGGCTGATGTCCACCGGCGACGTCGGGCGCATGGACGAGGCAGGCCGCCTGTTCGTGGAGGGGCGCGACGACGAGATGATCGTGTCGGGCGGCGAGAACGTGTTCCCGAAGGAGGTCGAGGACCTCCTCTCGCGGCACCCGTCGGTGTCGGAGGCGGCCGCGATCGGTGTCGAGGACGACAAGTTCGGCCAGCGGCTCAAGGCCTTCGTCGTGCCGTCAGGGTCGAAGAAGCCCTCGGAGGACGAGCTCAAGGGCTACGTCAAGCAGAACCTGGCCAACTTCAAGGTGCCGCGCGAGTTCGAGTTCCTCGATGAGCTGCCGCGCAACGCGACGGGCAAGGTGCTGAAGAAGGAGCTCGCCGAGCGGGAAGAGGAGAACGCCGACTAGCGTGCCTGCGGCATTCGCCGAGTAGTCGCTCGCGGACCGGGTATGCCGACCTCATAGGCGAGGGAAGGAGCCTGAAATGGACACCGGAGTGATCATCGCGATAGTCGTCGGCGCGCTCGTCCTGATCGCGGCAATAGCAATTGCCAGCAAGATGGCCCGCGAGCGGCGCCTCGAAGGAAAGCGCGAGGAGGCCCGAGAGGTGCGCCACGAGGCGCAGCTGCGCGGGGCGCAGGCCGACCGCCAGCGCGCCGAGGCCGAGGAGCGCGCCGCGCGCGCCCGAAAGGAGCAGGCCATCGCCGACCAGCAGGCGGCAGAGGCCGACAAGCACGGCCGGTTCGCCCGCGAGCGCCACGAGGAGGCCCGCTCGCTCGACCCCGACGCGGACGACGAGGAGGCCGCCCGCGGCGAGCACGCGGAGCGCGAGCGCCGCTAGGCGTCGCAGGAAGCGAGGGCCGGCGGGACGCCGACCGCC
>DATACN010000103.1:0-2615 GCA_036258995.1 Thermoleophilaceae bacterium
GCCCCGGGCAGCAGATACGGGGCCGTCGACATCGACTCCATTCCGCCGGTGACCCCGATGTCCAGATCGCCGGCGCGCACGGCCTGATCGGCGAGCCCGATCGTCCGCATTCCCGAGGCGCAGACCTTGTTCACCGTCTCGGACGGGACCTCGCGCGGGATGCCGGCCTTGATCTGGGCCTGGCGCGAGGGGATCTGCCCCTGCCCGGCCTGGAGCACCTGCCCGTAGACCACGTGCTGCACCTGCTCGGGCGTCACCTCGGCGCGTTCGAGAGCGGCCTCGATGGCCCTGCCGCCGAGCTCGGTGGCGTCGAGCGTGGACAGGCCGCCGCCGAGCTTGCCGAAGGGCGTACGGGCGGCGCCGAGGATGACTGTGCTGGGCATGGGTCGATACGTCTCCTGGTCGAGGAGTGGCCAAAGATACCTAGACTTCCCGGATGCCTGAGATCAAGGTCTCGGCGCGCCGCGGCGCGCCGGAGGAAACCGCGGCGGACACGCGGGTCGTGCCGCTGTTCGAGGGCGAGGAGCTCGGTGACCCGGCCCTGCAGGCGCTGGTGGAGCTCGGCGAGGCCAAGGCCTCGCCCAAGCACGTCGCGGTCGCTCACGAGGAGGCCCCCGGCGGCGGGCAGCGGCGGGTTCTGATCGCCGGGCTAGGGAAGCGCGACGAGCTCGATGCCGAGAGGGCGCGGGTCGCGGCGGCGATCGCGGCCGCCCGGGCCAAGGAGCTCGGCGCCGTCTCGCTGTCCTGGGCGGCGCCGGACGGCGTCGCCGGCGGGATCGTCGAGGGCACGCTGCTACGGCTCTACGAGTTCGACCGCTTCAAGACGAAGAAGGACGACGACTCCCCGGCGGGCATCGAGTCGCTCGAGGTCGCCGGGGATGCGGTCTCAGACGAGGAGGTCGAGCTGGCGCGCGTTGCCGCCGAGGCGGCCAACAAGGCCCGCGACCTGCAGAACCTGCCCTCCAACGTCGCGACGCCCACCTTCCTGGCTGAGCGGGCCGCCGAGATCGCCGCCCAGCACGAGTCGCTCGAGGTCGAGATCCTCGACCGCGAGGCGATCGTGTCGCGCGGCATGGGCGCGTTCACCGCGGTCGCGCAGGGCACCTATGCCGAGCCGCGGCTGATCGTGCTGCGCTATGCGGGCGGCGAGGCCGGCCCGCATCTGGCCTTCGTCGGCAAGGCCGTGACCTTCGACACCGGCGGGATCTCGATCAAGCCCGCGGCCAAGATGCACGAGATGAAGTTCGACATGTCGGGCGGCGCCGCCGTGATCGAGTCGATCGGGGCGATCGCCCAGCTCGGCCTGCCGCTCACGGTCACTGCCGTCGTCCCGGCCACGGAGAACATGCCCAGCGGCCGCTCGGTCAAGCCCGGCGACATCGTCACCGCCATGAACGGCATCACGATCGAGGTGAACAACACCGACGCCGAGGGACGGCTGATCCTGGCCGACGCCCTCTGCTACGCGGTCGACCAGGGCGCCGAGCGGATCGTCGACCTGGCCACGCTGACGGGCGCGATCATCTCCGCGCTCGGCTCGACCTACGCCGGCCTCTTCTCCAACGACGACGACTGGTTCGCCGAGGTCGACGCGGCCTGCAACGCCACCGGCGAGCTCGGCTGGCGCATGCCGCTCCATCCCGAGATCCTCGAGCTGACCAAGGGCGAGTACGCCGACCTGACCAACTCGTCGGAGACGCGCAAGGCGATGTCGAGCTACGCGGCCGAGTTCCTGCGCCAGTTCGTCGACGACCGCCCCTGGGTGCACATGGACATCGCCGGCACCGCGTGGGGAGGCACCCGCGCCTACGTGGGCAAGGGCGCGTCGGGCTACGGAACCCGAATCCTCATCGAGCTGGCGCGCCGCGTGTCTAGTTCGTAAGCGGCGCCACGCAGCGGAACTGCCCGGGCGCCGTGTCCGGGGGCGCCGCGCGGGTGCCCGAGTCGGTAATCGTCACCACGTGGTCGGCGCCGTCGAGGTTGGCGGTCAGCTCGGCGCCGGCCAGCGTGATCCCGGGCTGCTGCCGGAAGCTCTCGAGCTCGGTCACCAGCGGCAGACGCCGGTTGGCCACGCCGCAGGTCCGCGAGGCTGCCGCGAAGGTCTGCGCCGATCGGGCGGAGTTCTCGATGCAGCCGCCGGCGTGGGAGCTCGTTCCCGTCGCGCACGACACCGTGAACGAGCTGGGGTCGCGGCCCTGGAGGCGCGCCGCGTCGGGTACGCGGCCGAGTGTGTTCTCGTTGATCTGGAGCCCGCTCAGCGTGTTCGTCAGCACGTCGCGGTTGACGATCGTACGGTTGCGTATGTCCTTGCTGCGGATGTTGTTGTTGCGCAGGTCCTGGGTGCGGACGCTGTTGTTGCGGATCTGTCCCGTGCCGACGGTGATGGCGGCCCAGGACACCCCTCCCAGCGCCAGGAACAGCGCGAGGGTCGACGTGACGTTGGCGTATGTGAGCTTGGGCATGCCCTAGGCAACAAGGCGAGCCGCCCGGAGTAGCGGTAGGCGACCCGCCCGGCGCCGCGCCGCGCCCGCCCTGCGCGGCGGGCGTGCGCACCGCCTAGCCGCGCTCGCGCTGGACGTGCTCCTCGCGGGCGGTCTCCTCGTCGCCGGCGTCAG
>DATACN010000104.1:0-2397 GCA_036258995.1 Thermoleophilaceae bacterium
TCCCTGCAGGCGGCCGCAAACTCGCGCTTGTCCGCGGCCCGCTCCTCGGCCGGCAAACGGCGCCAGGCCGGGTCGACCTTCACAAAGGTGTACTTCACATAGCTGCGCGCGTCGCCCACTGAGGCCAAGTGTGGCGTACTAGGATGGGCAGCGTGCGAGTAGGACTCGTCTCCCCGTACTCCTACACGTATCCGGGGGGAGTCGGACGGCACGTGGAGGCTCTGGCCCAGGAGCTGATCCACCAAGGCCACGAGGTCCGCCTGATGGCGCCCTACGACCCCGACGACCGCCTGGCGCGTGTTCTCCATCGCGGCGCGGCACCCGAGCCGCGGCGGCCGCCCGAGTACCTGATCCCGCTCGGGCGCACGGTCGGGCTGCCCGCCAACGGCGCCGTCTCGAACATCTCCGTGACCCCCGAGGCCGTCGGCATCCTCGGCCGCGAGCTTCGCTCCGGCCACTACGACGTGATCCACGTGCACGAGCCGAACGCGCCGGTCGTGAGCTGGTACGCGACCGAGGCCGCCCGCTGCCCCACGGTCGGCACCTTCCACACCTACTCGACCAGCACCGTGGCCCACCTGCTGACGGCGAACTTCCTCGGCGCCCGGCGGCTCTACTCGAAGCTGCACGCCCGGATCGCCGTCTCCGAGGCGGCGCGCTGGACAGCCGAGCGCTGGTACGGCGGGCGCTACCGGGTCGTTCCCAACGGAGTCGACGTCGGCTCGGCCATTGCAGCGCGGCGCGAGGCGGGCGAGGAGTTGCGGCTGCTCTTCGTCGGGCGGGCCGAGGAGCGCAAGGGCCTGCCCGTGCTGCTGCGCGCCTTCGAGGCCCTGCGCCGCGCCGGAGTGCGGGCACGGCTGACGGTCGCGGGCGCGACTGCCGAGGAGGTCGAGCCGCTGCTCCTCGAGACCGACGACGTCGAAGTCGCCGGACGGATCTCGGACGACGAGAAGTGGCGGCTGCTCGGAGAGGCCGACGTGCTCTGCGCGCCGTCGCTGGGCGGGGAGAGCTTCGGCATGGTGCTGACCGAGGCCTTCGCCTCGGGCACGCCGGTCGTGGCGTCCGACATCGCCGGCTACCGGGACGTGGTGCGGCCGGGTACCGACGGGATCCTCGTGTCGCCCGGCAACGCCATGGAGCTGGGCGAGACGCTGCGGGCGCTCGCGCTCGATCCGGCGGGGAGGCAGGCCATGGGCGACGCCGCCCGCGAGGGCGCGGAGCGCTTCGCCTGGCCGCGGGTGGCAAGTGAGGTCGTAGAGGTCTACGAGGAGGCCCGATCGGTGCCTTCCCCCACCGGGCTCGGCGCGCGAAGCAAGTCCAGGTTGGGCATCACACCGGCAGAGCCCGGACCGCGGCAAGGGCCGCGCAGGCTTCCCTCGCCCGACTCGGAGGATCCCATCTCCCGCCGCCGTGGCAGGCGCTCCATCAGGCGCGTGCTGATCGGGGGCGGCGCCGTGGCCGGCGCCGGGCTGGCCGCGCTGGCGCTCCAGCGGATCGGGCTCGAGTCGATCGGGCGCTCGCTGCTGGCCGCCACGCCGGTGTGGGTGCTCTTCGCCTCGGCGCTGATGTGCCTGTCGATGCTGCTCAGGGCGGAGGCATGGCACGCGATCCTCAAGGCGGCCTTGCCCGGCACCCGCGTGCGCCGCCGCGACGCCGCCCGCGGCACCATGATCGGGGTGCTGATGTCGGCAACGCTGCCGGCGCGCCTCGGCGAGCCTTCGCGCGCCCTGGTGGTGGCCCGCCGCGTGGGCCGGATGCGCGACCGCTTCCCCGTCGTGCTCGGCACGATCGTGTCGCAGACGCTGCTGAACCTGCTCGCCCTCTGCTTGCTCGGCGCTGTGATGCTGGCGACGATCGGCCTGTTCAGGCGCAACGAGGACGCGCTGATGATCGCCACGATCGTGCCGGTGGTCATGCTCGCGCTGGTGGTGACCGCCCCGTGGCTGCTGCGCCGCGGCAGGCCGACGCGCTTCCAGCGCGTGCAACATGCGGCCGCCGCAGCCCGGCGGGCCATGACCCGGGTGCGAAGCGGCCTGCAAGTCTTCCGCCGCCCAAAGCTGGGCTCCTGGGCGGCGCTCAACCAGCTCGCCGCCTGGGCGCTTCAGTGGCTCGCCTGCTACCTTCTGCTCGTGGCGCTCGGGCTCGAGGGGCAGGCCGGCGTGGGTGCCGCGGCCGCCGTGCTGTTCGCGGTCAACGTGACGGCCGCGCTGCCCGCCACGCCGTCCAACCTCGGCGTCTTCCAGGCCGCATGCGTCGCCGTGCTCTCCGCCTACGGAGTCGGCAAGACCGATGCGCTCGCCTACGGGATCATCCTGCAGGCGGTCGAGATCGCCACGGCGCTCGCGATGGGCATGCCGGCGCTGCTGCATGAGGGGCTGACGTGGAAGGACCTGCGCC
>DATACN010000105.1:0-11879 GCA_036258995.1 Thermoleophilaceae bacterium
GGCTCGCGAGGGCCGCGGCCGAGAGGTGCCGCTCGTTGACCCAAGCCGAAAGCGCGTTGCCCGTGAGGACAGCCTGACTGTCTTTGTCCGCCGCCATCTCCGCTCCCAGTAGTACAGCAACCGCGTACGGGTTCGAGATACGCGGGCTCACGGCGTCCCCGGAGCTCAACGCAAGTCACGGGGAGCCTCTGCCGCACATCTCCATCCGGCAGGAACAGGGTCAGCCCGGCGACGGGCCCTTTGTGGTCGACGAGGAGCGAGCCGAGACCGAAATGGGCGTTCTGCGGGCTGAGGGGAGGATCTTCATAGACCGCGGGGCGCGGACGGCCACGGTGGTCAATCCGGAGCCGCTCGGCGAAGACGAGCTGCTCCATCCACAGCTGATGCGCGCCGCCGCTGTCTTCGCCTACTGGGATGGGCATGAGCCATTCCACGCCGGGGCTGTGCTCGGAAGCTCAGGTGCACTGTGCCTGGTTGGAGGCACCGGTGCGGGCAAGAGCACGATGCTCGCGTCGCTGGCCGCGCGCGGGTATGGGGTACTCACGGACGATCTCGCGATCATCTCCGAGGGCTGGACGTTCGCGGGGCCGAGATGCGTCGATGTCCGCCCGTGGGCTGCCGAGCATATTCGCGCAAGGTCGGCGCGGCCGGTGCGCAACGGGTTCCGGATGCGCATCCCGCTTCAACCGGTTCCTTTTCGCGCTCCGGTCGGCGGCTGGATCTACCTAGGCTGGTCGCGGGAGCCCGAGCTCGTCCCGGTGCCCGCGGAGCAGCGTCTCCAGTGGCTGGTCGCAAACAGGATGGTCACGCACCACGCGAAGAATCCGGCGGCGCTCCTCGACCTCGCCGCGCTGCCGGCTTGGGAGTTGCGGAGGCCTCGGAGCCTCGAGGCGCTTGACTCCGCGGCCGAATTGCTGCTTGATCTTCTATGACTGCCCCGATCCTTCGCTGCTGCCACCAAATGTGTGCTAGGAGTAGACACATTCAGGGCATGTCCTGATGCCGCAACATCTCGAAAATCCGCGCCAGTCCCTGGCCGCAGAGGCCGACCGGAGATCTGGTCCGCTCACGGGGCGAGGCCGTCACAGCCCCTCGGACTTGGCGCGGGATTCCCGGGCACGACGCCGGCTGCCCGTCCTCGGGGACGCACTCGCCGTAGCCTTCGCCATTTTCGCCACCAGCCTGCTTGCCGACGGCGCTGTCGGCTGGCATGAGTTCCTGCCGCTTCCCCTGTGGCTCGTGACCGCCGAGCTGTACGGGCTCTACGAACGTCCGGCGAACGGCCTACGAGGCCGGGGCGCGGACGAGCTGCCGAGGTTGGCGACGTGGGCGGTTACCAGCACGCTGGGACACGTCTTGCTGCTGTCCGTGCTCGGCATTGCAGAGGCATCCGTCAGCGACGGACTCCGGCTGTGGGCGCTCGTGGTCGTCGCGGCTCCGGGGCTGAGGTGGGCCGTTCGCGCGGCTTATACGCGGGCTGCCGGGGTCGAAGAGCAGGCGCAAGAGAGTGCTCGCTGGCGCTCGCGGGCGGCTGCCGCGGCGGCGTTGACCGACGCCGTGACCCTGTGCGCGGCCGTGAGCCTCGGCCTTGCGGGTCCGCTCGCACATGAGCACGCCGCGCGGCTCGATTTTGCGCCGCTGCTCTTCGTCGTGGTCTCGCTAGCCGTCCTACGCGGTACCGGCGCCTACGGAGAGCCACTCCACATCGGGAACCTCGACGACGTCGGAAAGACGGTCAAGACGATCGCGCTCGCGGCCATGGTCACGCTGGGGCTGCTGTCGCTCCTCGAGGGGCCCGCCCACCTCGGAGCGGTTGTGCTCAGGCCGTGGCTGATCGCGACGCTCCTTGTGCCCGCCGGGCGCGTGGCGATCGGGTCGCTCGAGCGCAGGGCCGCACGAGGTGGAGAGCTCTGCGAGCCCACCTTGCTGGTGGGCGTGGGCGAGACCCAGCAGGAGCTCTGCCGGCGCCTCGCCGCACAGCCCTTCGCTGGGTTGCGTCCGGTTGGGTTCGTTCTGGCCGACGGTGAGGACGTCCCGCGCGAGCTCCCCCTGCCGGTCGTCGGAAGTCTGGACGGCCTCGCCAACGCGATCCAGGCTTCCGGCGCGACACATGTCGTGGTCGGTCTTCGCTCGGCCGGTGCCTCCGACCTCGACGGCATGGTGCGGCAGTGCTCAGCACTCGGAATCGGAGTCTCGGTGGCGCCCGGCATACGCCGCTCGGTGAATCGTCGTCTTGTCGTGCAGCCGCTGGGCGACCTCTCGCTCTTCCGGCTGTCCTCGGTCCAGTCGCTGCGGTTCTCCCTGGGCGTAAAGCACGCGATCGACCGGCTCGTAGCGGGCATCTTGCTGGTCTTGCTTTCGCCCCTCCTGCTCGCGATCGCCGCCGCGGTGAAGCTCAGCTCCCGCGGCCCGGTGCTGATCCGTCAGATCCGGGTCGGTCGTGACGGACGTCCGTTCGGCTTGCTCAAGTTCAGGTCGATGCGGATCGACCTGCTTCACCCGCAAGGCGTGTACACGCCGGCGGATGGGGTCGCGCCGGGCGGGGTCGAGGGCGAGGACCGGCGCACCAGGCTCGGCCGGCTGCTTCGACGTACGTCGCTCGACGAGCTGCCGCAGCTTCTGAACGTGCTCAAGGGGGAGATGAGTCTCGTCGGGCCGCGACCGGAGCGTCCGGAGTACGTGAGCATGTTCCGCCAGAGCGTCCACGCCTACGACGACAGGCTTCGGGTGAAGGCGGGAATCACCGGTTGGGCCCAGGTCCACGGCCTGCGCGGGCAGACCTCCCTGGCGGAGCGGCTCGACTACGACAACTATTACATCGAGAACTGGTCGCACTGGCTCGACCTGAAGATCGCGGCCATGACACTCCCGGCACTGCTTCGGTTCAGGGAGTAGTGCCGACGCCGCGGGTCAGCGTCCGGCGGCCTCGCTCAGAACTCGCTCCAGATCCCTTCCGCGGCATTCCCAGGACATCTCCTTGACCGCTTCGCTCGCCGCTTTGGCGAGCGTACGGCGGTCCTCCTCGTTTGATAGCAGCCGGACCACGGCGCGTGCGAACGACTCGGCCGACTCCGCCGTTGCGGCGGGCATGCCGAAGGGTTCGACGGCTCGGGGAGTAGCGACCACCGCGGCACCGCTGGCGGCCGCCTCGAGAACCTTGTTCGGGGAACCGCTTCCGATCCTGAGTGGCGCCGCGGCCAGCTTTGCGCGCCGCAGAACCGCGAGGACATCCGGGACGTCGCTCAGCACGGTCACCTGTGGGAGACGTCCGAGGGCGGCGGCGTCCCGGCCGACGATGACGGCCTCGACCTCGGGCCACTCGGTGCGGACCAGCGGGAGGATCTCACCCGCGAGCCATTCGGCCGCATCTCGGTTAGGCGGATACGCCATGTTTCCCGAGAAGACGAGGTCGATGTCTCGCTGCTCGCGCGAGAAGTCGGTGTAGACGCCGCCGTCCCAGGCCTGGGGAAGTACGAGCGGAGGTGGGCTGCTGGGCAGCTGCGCGGCGTCGCGGCCGGAGGTCACCACTTGCGCCTTGGCCCAGAGCGCGACCTCGCGCTCCCAGCCACGAGTCAGCCGGGACTCGAACATCGCGGCCGCACGAATGGCCGGGTTCACTGAGCCGGCGGCTCGTTCACTGAGCTTGAGGCTCAGCGCGTCCTCGTGATCCACGACCAGCGGTGCCCCGACCGGCCCTCGGATCGACCGCACGGTGCTCACTAAGACGACGTCGCAGCCCTCGATCCCGCCCAGGATGCGGCGCCAGGAATGGCGGGGCATCATCCAGCCCACCTGCGCGGGCCGACCGCGGGCCAACGCGTTGACAGCTCCCAGCGCGCGCGAGATCCGGCTCGCCGCGAAACTGCGTACCTCGGCCAGCGCCTCGAGCTCCCTTCGAGCCTCGGGGCCCGACGGTGCCTCGGCGGTCAGAACCCGAACCGTGTGGGCCTTGGCCAGCACGCGCACCTGAGCGAAGACGCGGAGCTGGTCTCCCTTGGCGCCGGCCACGGGATAGCGCGCCGAGATGACGGCCACCTTCAAGACAGCACCTCCTCGTATAGCTGCACGTAGCGCGCCGCGGTCCGCTCCCAGCTGAAGTCGGTGGCGCGCCGCCGCCCCCTATCGGCCAGCCCCGCGGCCAAGGCGGGGTCCTTCGCGAGTCTCACGAGCGCTGCCGCGGCGGATGCCTTCGGGTCCCTGCGATCGATCATGATGGCGGCCTCGCCCGCGAGCTCCATGGTCGCAGGAGCGAGGCCGGTTATCACCGGAACCCCTGCCGTCATCGCCTCCAGCACGGGCAGCCCGAAGCCCTCGTCGCGGCTGGGGTAGAGAAGCGCCCGCGCGCCGGCGACCACCGTCCAGAGCTCCTGGCGCGGTAGATACGGAAGCACTTCGATCGAGGGCTGGCCCCGGTCTTCGAGTAGGTGCCCGGGGAGGTCCTTTGGAAGCCCGGCTCCCGCAAGCAGCTTCAGGTTCCAGCCGGTTTCTCGGGCGGCGGCCCATGCTTGGACAGCCAGAGTCGTTTCCTTGCGCGGGTCGCGGGCGGCGAACGCGACGACGTAGGGGGAGTCCGACGCGACCGCGTTTACTGATGGCGGGGCATCGACTCCTTGAGGGATGATCTCGACGCGGGCTGCGCGCAGCCGAACACGGACTTTCCTGGCCACCTCTTCACTTGGCGTGGCCACGATGTCCGCTGCGTCCACGGCGCGGGCCACGTTGCGCCTGGCGTACCGGTGCCCCACGACTTGTCGGAGGCGCCGGCCGCTCGTGGTGGTGTCCATGAAAATCAGGTCGTGGACCGTGAGGATGGTGGGCAGGGCCCGCCGCGTCGTCCAGCCTGTGTTCCCGGTGAAGTGCATGACGTCCACCCGTGCGCTGCGGGCCGCAGAGTGCCCCGCGCGCGTGTCGAGCAGCGGATATGGCCTCCAGCCAAATCTGGCGAGGATCGACCCCCGGGGTGCCTGTTGTGGCGGGCCGAACCACACCAGTTCGAGGCCGTCGCAGGCGGCCAGCCGCGCGGCGAGCTCTCTGGCGAAGCCGCCGATCCCGAGGCCCTGGCTCGCATAGCGGGCGTCGAAGCCTACGCGCACGCGCGCGGGTCCCCGCGTGGCTCGGTTGACGTCGGCCTCAAGCTGGCACCGAGTTCGCTGTACGGCCCGGATCGCGCGGTCGTCGCAGCGATGACAGCGAGAACTCACTGCGGCTGGAGTGCGCCACCACCCAGATCCCGACGACCTCGAGAAGCGCGAAGACGACGCCGCCGGGCACGCTTGCGCGCAACATGAAGGGCACGTAGAACGCCAGCGTGACCAAGGCAAGGAAATCGCTCAAGCGAAGTGCTCCGCGCGCCTCGAGGCGGCGGTCCACCAGGTGCAGCAGCACACCAAGCGCGGCGAAGATGGCCACAACCCCAGCCCAGCCGAATTGCACGTAGGCCATCGCGTGCATCGGAATGGCGTACGAGAAACCCGACTGCGGCTCATACAGCCGGTCCAGCGCGGGATCGTGGCCCACCTCCGGCCGGAGTGGGCTGGGCACTGGATGGACCGCCAGGCGCAGGAAGGCGCGACCGAACTCGTGGCCGGCCTCGCCCGGCACGATGTCCCTTGCGAGCCCGACCAGCCGCACCCCGTCCGCGTAGTTGGTGGCGTAGACCCGAACTGACTCCGGGATCGCGACGTCGGCTGCGTAGTCGACGAAAGAGACATTCTCGCGGCCAGTGGAGTCCTGATAGCCGTGGTAGCGCTTGACGGCACCCAGACCGAACACCAGGACCAGGCCCGCAAGCGCCGCGGCGCATGCCACCTGCCAGGCCGGCAGCGACCGGCGCAACAGAACGAAGACCAGCAGCAGTTGGCAGAGCGCAATCGTGATGAATGCGCGCCCGACCGCGAACAGAACCAGGCAGACGCCGGCAGCCGCGATCGCGAGCAGTACGCCGGGGCGCCTTCCCGCGGCCCAGCGCTCGGCAATCACGATCAGCGCCACGAATTTCATGGCGAGGATGCCCCAGATCAGATAGGTGAGACCGCTGTTCATGCGCTCGGTCTCGTCCAGATTCGAGAGGTAGTTGACGGGGCCGCCGTTGGCGACGAAGAGGACTGCCAGCGACAGGACGCCGAGCACGAACCACATGGCAAGTCGCCGGTTCGCCAGCCGCTCAGGGACTAAGACGACCTTGCGAGGGCCGTTCCGTGGCTCGGTCCCCCCGCGCCTTGCAAGCACCACCCCGGCGATCAGCGCGAAGAGCCCGACATTCACGAGCGCCAGCGTCTCGGAGAGCGGACTGGCGACCCCATACAGCTCGCGATCGACGGCATAGATCCAAGATGGGATCGTGAACATCACAAGCCAGGCGGCCGCGGTGATCACGGTGGCGGTCGCCCATTGACGCGATTGGTGCCAGCCGAGAGTGACCAGCCAGACCACGCCGAACACCTGCACGACTGCCAGGCAGTAGCTCGCGGCAACGCCAGCGCCGGCGAGCGCGGCCGCCGCGGCGATAACGCTCAACCAGGCGGCGGCAGCGACGATCGCCTTGTCGACCGCTTGGGCGCGCTTCACTGTCAATCGCTCATCCCCCGCCGACACGACCCAAGGGTGTGGAGAGCGTGTGGGCCGTAGCAGCACCATCGCTCACGGCGCCGCCATCGAGTGTGGCGGCCTCGAACCCGAGCTCCCGCATCAGCTCCTCGAACGCCGCATTGTTCCCGTGCATCTCGCAGAACACGACGGCGCGGTGAGCCCTGAGTGTCTCGGTCATCCCTCTAAGCACATCCAGCTCCGCGCCCTCGACGTCGATCTTGACGACATTCGGAGGAGGTATCGAGCCCTCACGGAGCAGGTCGTCGATCATCACCATCCGCGCCCGAATCCGCCGTGCCCGGCCCGACTGCACGGCGGTTCTGGCCGACACCAGCCGGGCCGAGGTGGACTCGCTCGGTACGAGCAGCTCGGTGTCGCCGCTCTCGGCGGCCGCCGCGGCCTCGAGCACCGTGACGTTGGCAAGGCCATTGATCGCGAGGTTGTGGCGCAGCGCATCCACGTGCCAGGGCACCGGCTCGATCGCGACGACCCGACCCGCACCGCCGACGGTCCGCGCGCCAAGTAGCGAGAAGAACCCGACGTTTGCGCCGATGTCGTAGAACACGTCGCCCGGGCGAAGCCGCGTGGCGATCGCCGTCTGGAGCTCGAGCTCCGTGGTCCCGAGGGCCCAGCCGATCTGGCTGTATCTCAGATTGATCCGCATGCCCTCGCATGGCCCTGCGCGGATCCTCAGGTCGCGGGTGCGGACAGGCCGTGTTATGCCCTGGACCAGTCGGCGGAGCCTGGGGTGCGAGATCCGGGGCCAGGGCTTTCTTTGCATGCTCCTCGGCCCCACGGCGGGGCGCCTCGATTCCTAGCGTGCGCCCTGCGCGAGCTCGCCCGCCCCGCGCAGCAGGTAGTCGAGAGTGACCACCTTCCAGTCCCCGTCGATACGTCGCATCTCGAACGTGGTGGGGTCCATACCCGCCGGCTTGGCCTGCCCCGGCAGGTATCCGAAGATCCTCGTTCTGAGGTGAGCGACGGGGCCATCGATCCTGACCTCGTCGAACCGCGGCCGCCCGAGTGAGCCTCTGACGGCGCGGACAGACCGCGCTACGCGGTCCGGGGAGGCCCGGCGAACGGACTCTGGCGCCGTCAGATCCTCGGCGGCGGCCGCGTCTGCGAACTGCACGGCCTGGAACCACTCGAGCAATGCCTCCTTGGGCGATCCGTCGGCGGCGGCCGCGATCTCCTCGTCGGTGATCAGGTTCTTCCGCGTGGTGGGCTCCACGGTGGTGGAGGCGCCGTCATCCCCCGACCCGCAGGAGACGATCAGGCCGCTCGCGAGAACGCACAGACAAGCGCCCGCGACCGCCAGGGAGAAGGTGTTGCGTGGAATAGCGACCTGGGCCTCCCGGCGCCACCGTAGCAGAGAGGCCTGGGCCCGCTTCCAGGCTCAATGTACGCGTCTCTGGGCTGACAGACTGCCGTCCGTGAGCGGGTTCACAGCCGACCGTTTGCCGGGGGCGGCGGCGTGGCGCTACGTGTACCTCTTCATCCAGGCGGGCTCCACGATGCTGCTCTATGTCGGCCTGGCGCACATCCTTAGCGCAGAGGCGTTCGCGGCCGCCGCCACAGCTCAAGGCGTACTCCTGATCGCCCAGGTGGTCGGGGACTTCGGCCTCTCGCAGGCAGCCGTCACGGCGCTACCCGCGCGGGTAGCTGCATCGCGCGGTGGGTCGGAGCGCCTCCTCGGAGGTGCGGCGCTTGCTTTCGTCGTCGCCGCGGGCGCAGCCCTTGTGCTGGCTCTCATTAGCGTCGTATTTCTTCCTTCGAGCGTCTTCTGGCCGGTCGTCCTCGTGGCTCCCGCGGCCGCCTTGATGGTCTTCGTGGCCGGTGCGGACGGGCTGCTTCGCGGCGCCGGCGAGTTCCGGAGGCCGGTCGTGTTCGTCGCGGCCAGTCGTCTCGGCGGCTTCCTGGCCCTGCCCGTCGCTGCGCTCACGGGCTCGGCGTCGGCGGCGTGCGGGGCCCTCTCGGTCGGCACCTTGATCGGATCCATTGGGCCTGTAAGGCTCGTGGCTCGGCGCGCGAGGGGAGCAGAGGTGAGGGCCGCCCGTGACTTCGCCCATGCAAGCGTCCCGCTGGGCGTCTCCCAGGTGTTGATCCTGTTGGGGTCGCGTGTAAATACGCTCATCCTGGCAGCGGGCACCTCGGTGACGGCGGCGGCAGTATTCGACGCGGCGTGGCGGCTGTACCACGTCGGGCACTACGCGGTTGGCTCGCTCGCTACCGCTATCGCGCCCTTCGCGGCCGACGCGATCGGGGCAAGGCGCGCCCGCGTGCTCGCACGGCTGACATGGCGAACACTGCTTGTGATGGCTTTGGGCGGGGCGGTTCTCGGCGCGGCCGTGCTCGTATGGCGCGAACCCCTGGGGCAACTGCTCTTCGATGAGCTGGGCCTCCGGGCCGCAAAGGCGGTGGTACCGCTGATCGTCGTCCTGCCGCTGACCCTCTGTGGCCTCGTGGCCCTCGCCACGTTGAGCGCGTCCGACGTGGACCGCCGCATTGTCCTGATGGGCTATGCCATCGGTAGCGTCCTGAACCTCGGCCTCGTCGTCTACCTCGCCGAGCGGCACGGCGCATACGGCGCGGCCCTGGCGGCCGCCGTCGGGCTGGCCGTGACCAATGCGATCCTCTTGGTCGCGCACTTTCGACTGGTCCGGCGGGTCTCGGCGCCGGCCCCATCGAGCTCAGGGGCCGCCGGCGCGGCTGACTCCGGTGACTAGCTGGCGTAGGGCTTCGTCCTTCGGGTTCAGCTCGAGAGCGCGGCGGTAGTCGGCCGCTGCCGCTCGCGTGTCCCCGCGACGCGAAGCGAGGTCCCCGAGGAGCGCGTGTGGCACATAGTCGCTCGGCTCCCGCCGCGCCGCTTCGCGCAACGTCTCCCTCGCCTGCGCATAGTCGTCGAGGCGCGCCTGCGCCGCGGCGAGGGCGTAGTAGTTCTCGAGAGTCCGGTCATCGAGCCGGATCGAGCGCAGGGCCCGCGAGACGGCGTGACCGGGATCGCTCGCCAGGGAACGCTGCGACTCGTAGCGGGCGAGCAGGGAGAGCTGCATGGTGCCGAGGTTCGCCAGTGCCAGCGTGATCAGGACGAACACGATCGGCCGGATGCGCATTGGAGGTGCGCGCCACTGCGGGGGCCAGGAGGCGAGGCCGGCGAGTGCCGCGAACGAGATCAGCGCACAGCCCATGACCGACGGGATCAGGAACACCCAGTCGACGAACGAGTGAAGCACTACGAACGTGCCGCAGCCAAGCGCCGCGACCAGCACGCCCCTGTCCGAGTCGGTCCGGAGCGCGACAGACCGCACCCTTGCAACCGGTAGGTACGCCGCCGCGAGGAACAGGAGGAGGGCGCTCAGTCCGAGGAGGCCGGTCTCGCCAGCCGTCTGAAACACCAATGAATGAGGTTGGCGGACGTTCTCGGTGGTTCGCCGCTCCGCGTAGTAGGTGGTGTCGTAATTGCCCGCGCCGATACCCCCAAGCGGGCTGTCCCGGAACTGGTCGACGGCGACCCTCCAGAGGTCGTAGCGGTTTCCGCCGGTGCTCGCGCGCGATCCGGGTTGAACGCGCTCCAATGACCGGAAGTCGTCCCAGCCCTGCTCCACCTCCCGCACCAGTGCGGGTGCCACGGCTACGCCAACCAGGGCGGCGATAACGGCGGCGACTGCGATTGCCTGCCGGCCGGCGCGGGCCGCCAGGCGGGGTCCGAGACTCGCCAGGCGGGCGACGGCCGGCTGGATCAGGAGCCAGAGCAGACCCGACGCGACAGTCGCGATCCCGATGACCGCCAAGGCGTCGTCGACCTCCGCGCGGGCCGGTATCCCGGTGGCCTGCGGCGCGGAGTCGTAGACGGCGCCGAATGAGCTCCAGGTCGCCGCCAGCGCGAGAGCCGGGACCGCAATCGCCGTGGCCCTGTAGAGACGGCCTGGCAGGACCGCCATCAGGAGGAGCGCTGAGATGCCCAGGGCGACGCTCGCCCCGCGAGACTGCACCAGTCCCGCGAGCAGGAGCAGCGCTGTCGCCCCCGCGACTCCGAGTGAGCCCAGCCGGCGACCGCCCGCCTCGGCAAGCCCGATCAGCGGCCAGAAGCCGACGAGCAGGATGGAGGCGAGTCCGTTCACGTATCCGATCGGCTCCGCGAGCCGGCCGAGCACGAAATCCTGCTCGAGGTTGCCCCCGAGGAGGCGAATGACCTCGTAGGCGGCAGTGATCACGACGCCGGAGCCGATCCCCGCCAGTAGCCAGACCCGCCTCGTCCTGGTGTTTGCGACGAGCAGCAGCAGGCCAAGACCGACCACATAGAGCGTCCAGCGCTGGGCCTCGAGTAGGGCTTGGCCCGAGGACTCGGCCCAGATAGCCGATGCGAACTGGATGCACGCCACGAACGCAAGGGCGGCCGCCGGAAGGAAGGCCACTGGCCCCGGCACGTCCCGGACGACGACGAGTGCCCCGAGAGCGATCACGCCGACTACGAGGGCGATCGACCCCCAGACGCCAAACCGGAAATACCCGTCGAAGAGTGCCCCGCCGGCCACCGCGAAGCCGATCGCCCAAGCAAGAATGTCCCCGCCGAGCTGCCGCTTCGGGCCGGACCGGCCCGCTGTCGACTCGCGGGTCGTCCCGTGCACGCCGGGTACCATGACACGGTGCGCTCGGCACGGACCGTCTTAGCGGTCGGAGTCATCATGCTGCTCGGGACGGGGTCTCAGGCGGCTGGCCAGGCTCCAGGGGTGAACTACGACCCCGACTCGCCTGCCGGCCAGGAGTACTCGGTGCCCCTCGACGAGGCGAGGCGGGCCGGAGGGCCGCCCGCGGGCTCCGCGTCCACCGACCGCGACAGCAATCCGGGCTCGCAGGGAGCGGCGCCCTTCGGCGCCGGCATCACCGCCGGCGACGGCGAAGGAGGCGGGGTGGCATCCGGCGGGGGAAGGGAGACGGCGCCGAGCCGAGACGGCCGAAGCGGCGGAGGCCGTGACGCGGGTCGCCGGGCCGCCGCTCCCGTGACCGAGGCGCTGGACGCCACCGTCTCCGCGCAGGGCGTGACCGGGGTGGCGCTGGCGTCCCTGGTCGCCGCGATCGCCCTCGGACTCGGACTGATCATCCGCCGCCGGCAGCGCCTGCGCGGCTAGCCGGGACTACTGCCTCGTGGAGGCTCGTCCCTTCAGGAGCGCTCCGAGCGGCAGCACGTTGTGTTCTGACGCGAAGTGCACCTAGGCGTGAGAGCCCTGCTCGCCCTTGTCTTGGCCCTGCTCGTCGCAGCGAGCGGTGCGCCGCCTGCGCAGGCGGCCGTC
>DATACN010000106.1:0-5797 GCA_036258995.1 Thermoleophilaceae bacterium
GCTCGCGGCCGCCGCGCTCCACGGGACAGACCAGCGCCGCTCCCGGTGCGAGCTGCTCGAACAGGGGGCGCGGGGGGTCCTCGTGCGCGGTCGCCGTCACCGAGATGCCGCCGAATGGGGCGTGGTCCGGCGCGCCGAGCGCGCCATCGCCGACCCGGACCTCCACGTTGCGGTAGCCCAGCTCGGCCAGCCGGGCGCGCGACTCGTCGGCGAGGGTCGCGAAGCGCTCGACGGTCACCACCTCCCTGCAGAGTCTCGACAGCACCGCGGCGGCGTACCCCGAGCCGGTTCCGATCTCGAGCACCCGCTCGTCGCCGCCCAGCTCGAGCAGCTCGGCCATGCAGGCCACGATCCAGGGCTGCGAGATCGTCTGGCCCTCGGCGATCCGCAACGCGCCGTCGCGGTAGGCCCGCCGCCGCTCGCCGGGGGGCACGAAGAGCTCTCGCGGCACCACGGCCATGGCCTCCAGCACCCGCTCGTCGGTGATGCCGCGCCGCCGCAGCTGGCGCTCCACCATGCGGGCACGGCGCTCGGCGAAGCGATCCTCCTCAGTGGATGTAGTTTCTGAGTCTTCCGGGCTCATGCACGGTCACCTTGCCCCGGCCCAGCGTTACGAGGCCCGCTCGCTCGAGAGTGGCCAGGAAGCGGCTGGCGCTCTCGCGCGAGGTGCCGGCGAGCCCCGCGATCTCGGCCTGGGTCGCCTCGATCAGCACGTTGCGCTCGGGTGCGCCCTCCGCCTGCCGGGCGACGGTTTGCGACAGCAGCGCGCTGGCCACGCGGCCGGCGACGGTCTGGAAGGACTGCTGCAGGAGCCGCTCGGTCGTGCGGCTGACACGCTCGGCCAGGGCGGCCAGCAGGTCGTTCGCGATGTCGGGATTGCGGCGGATCAGGCGCGCCATGTCGGGCGCGAGCAGCGCCACGGCCTCGGTGGGCTCGAGCGCCTCCGCCGTGGCCGAGCGCCTCTCGTCGCGGAACATCGCAAGCTCGCCGAACATCGCGCCCGACCGGCACTCGGCTATGGCCACGACCCTCCCGTCCTGGTGCTGGCGCGTGAGCAGCACGGCACCGGACTTGATCAGGTAGCAGGTGTCGCCGCTGTCGCCTTCGCGGAAGACGACCTCGCCGCGCTCCCAGCGGCGGGGGACCGCCACCTTCGCGACCTCGGCGAGCTCGTGCTCGCCCAGGCCGCTGAACACCTCGGTCCGAGCGAGCAGGCGGATTGTCTCCTCCCCGGTCGCCATGGGGGCCATAATCTCAGCAACGAGCCATGGCCGTAGCCCACTCGACGCTGACCGAGCAGGACGTCGAGAGCGCCGCTCGCCTGATCGCCGGAAGGGTGCGCGAGACGCCGGTGGTGACCGCTGGGGAGCTCTCGCGCCGGGTGGGCGCGCGGGCGCTGCTGAAGGCGGAGAACCTCCAGCTGACGGGCTCTTTCAAGCCCCGCGGTGCCATCAACAAGATCGCGCGCCTGTCGGAGCGGGAGCTCCAGGCGGGCGTCGTCGCGGCCAGCGCCGGGAACCACGCCCAGGCGGTGGCGTTCGCGGCCGGTCAGGTCGGCGCTCGCGCCGTCTTGGTCATGCCGAAGGGAGCGCCCGTGGCCAAGGTCGCCGCGGTGCGCGACTACGGCGGCGAGGTGCGGCTGGTCGAGGGCTCCTACGACGAGGCGGGGGAGGCGGCACGCCGGATGGCGGCGGAGGAGCAGATGACGCTGGTGCACGCCTTCGACGACCCGGTCGTGGTGGCCGGCCAGGGCACCGTCGGGCTCGAGATCGCCCGCCAGGCGCCGGACGTCCGTTTGGTCGTGGTGCCGCTGGGCGGTGGCGGCCTGGCGTCGGGAATCGCCGTGGCGCTTCGGACACGCCTGCCCTCCGCGCGCGTGGTAGGAGTGCAGGCCGAGGCGTGCGCTCCCTACCCCGCCTCGATCGCGGCGCACAAGCCCCTGGGCGCCCGCTCGGCCAACACGATCTGCGACGGCATCGCGATCAAGCGGCCCGGGGACGTGACCCTGCCGCTGGTCGAGCGCCACGTCGACGAGGTCGTGACCGTGTCCGACGACGAGGTCGCCGAGGCGATGGTGCTGTTGCTCGAGCGCTCCAAGCTCGTGGTGGAGGGGGCAGGTGCCGCGGCGGTCGCCGCGCTCATGCAGGGCCGCGTCGAGCCGCCGGCCGAGGGCGACGTCTGCGCGGTCCTGTCCGGGGGCAACGTCGACGCCTCGCTCCTGTCGGAGTGCATCCGGATGGGGGAGACGGCGGCGGGGCGCCGCATCGTGCTCTCGACCGTCGTGCCCGACCGTCCCGGGGCGCTAGCCGGCCTGCTCCGCGTGGTGGCCGAGCACGGAGGCAACGTGGTCGACGTCGAGCACCTGCGCGACGGCCTCGAGCTGCACGTTCGCGAAACGGCCATCAAGCTCGTGCTGCAGACCCGCGGCGCCGAGCACGGCAGGGAGATCGTCTCTGCCACGCGAAAGGAAGGCTTCACGGTCCGAATCGAGCGCGAGGCCTAGTGCTACCTTCGGTTTCTTGGCCCAGGTCAGTCGCAGGAAGTTCATCCAGTCGTCGGCGCTCGCGGCGGGACTCGCCGGCCTCCCCCTGGGGACCCCCGTTGCCGGGGCCGCCAAGTCGGGCGGCCTGAGCCCGGCGCGCAGGCGGACGTTCACCGCGCTCGTCGCCACGGTGGCCGAAGCCAACGGCACACGCTTCGACGCCGCTTACCTGAGGCAGGCCGCCGACGGATTCGACGGCTGGTACGCCGGAGCGCCGCGCGAGACGCGCGAGCTCGTCGAGCGCACGCTCGACGGCGTCGAGGGGAACGGGTCGCAGCGGTTTTCGGGCATGAGCCGCCGCCGGCGGCTGGCCGCACTCCACGGCTGGCGCCACGGCCGCAGCCGGCACGCGCAGGGGCTCGCTTACGACGCCGTGACGCTGGCCGGCTCGCCCTTCGGTCCGCCGCCGTTCGCAAACGCCTCCACGATGGACCTGTAGCCCGTGGCCGCCGACCTACGCAAGTGCGTCGTGATGGGTCCGATCAACCACGGCGGCGACGTCGAGGACCTGCGGATGAACGGGAACCTCGACAAGGTGCGCGCCACCGGGGCCCGCTGGGTGAAGATCTGGATCCGCTGGGACAAGGCCCAGCTGTTCCCTCCCTCGCGGGTGCCGATGTCGAGCCTCGACACGGCCGCCAACGACGCGCCGGGCTACGGCGCGGGGGGCGGCTTCCGCTACATCCGAGCGATCGACGAGCAGGTCGCGCTGGCCCGGTCGGCCGGGCTGAAGGTGATGCTCATCACCTGGCTGTTTCCGCGCTGGGCCAACGGGACGGAGGGCCGCCCTGCCGACTGGATGCGGCACGATCGCGGCTCGGCCACGGCCCCGGTCGCAAACCTCAAGTCCTTCGAGCAGCGCATCCCGATCGGCCAGCTCGGCACCGGGGGCTACTACGGCCGGTGGCTGTCCTGGCTGATCGATCGCTACCGCAGGTACGGCCAGAGCTTCGCGCTGGAGATCATGAACGAGCCCAACCTCCAGATGTGGCCCCAGCAGGGGCCGAGCCCGAGCGCGGATCCCTACCAGCAGGGGCCGCTCGTGATCGACTCCTACATCGCCCAGATGATCGACACTGCGCGCCAGCTCAGCTCGGCGCGGGGACACCCGATCCGGATCGGCGTCGGGGGGATGGCCGACGCCTTCGGCGCCGACAGCCGGACCCGCACGAACTTCCAGACGGGGGTCCCCCGGACGCTGGACCGGCTCGCCGCACGCGGGTTCCCGAGCACTCCGAGCTTCATCTGGACCCACCACAACTACTCGGACATCGAGCGCGACCTGCCGTCGCCCACCCGCGCGGAGATGACCGTCGAGATGCTGCGAGGGCGCTGGCGCGGCCGGGGCGGTTCGACCGATCCGCGCGTTTGGCTCACCGAGGGCGGGGCCCGCCTGGGCACGCAGCAGGCGACCGACCTGGCTCGCCAGGCGCAGCTCGTGAAGTCGTCCTGGGACCGTATGACGACCGCGCCGGGGATCGAGATGTTCCCCAACTACCTGATGTACGAGAACCCGTACGCGAACTCGGGCCTGCGCTACAGCCTCGCCGCCGGCGGCGGGCCCCGGCCCGTCTGCGACGCCTTCACGGCTTTCCCGTCGCGCGTCTAATCCTCGGGCGTCGGGCCCGCCACCTGCTCCGCCGGCTCCATGATCCGGTCGATCTCGGCCAGGTCCTCGCCGCTCAGCTCCATCTCGGCGGCCGGGACCACGCCTTCGATGTGATCGGGCCGGCGGGCGCCGGCGATCGCGACGTGCACGCCCGGCTGGGCCAGCGTCCATGCCACGGCGAGCTGGGCGACGGTGTTCCCACGCTCGCGCGCGAGCCGCTCGAGCTGCTCAACGGCCTGCAGGTTGCGCTCGAATGTCTCCCCCCGGAACAGCGGGCTGCCGCTGCGCCAGTCGTCGCCGGGAAGCTCGTCGCCCGGCTTGACGCGGCCTGACAGGAGCCCGTGCGCCAGCGGGCCGTAGGCCAGCACGCCGACGTCGTGCTCGCGGCACCAGGGAAGGACCTCCTCCTCGATCTCGCGCCTGAACAGGTGGTACGGCGGTTGCAGGGTCTCGACCGGGAGGGTGCGCTCGAACTCTGCCATCTCGCGGGCCGAGTAGTTCGACACGCCCACGTGCCTGAGCTTGCCAGCCTGGACCAGGTCGCCGAGGGCCGCGGCGGTCTCCTCGAACGGCGTCTGGGGGTCGGGCCAGTGCACCTGGTACAGGTCGATCGCCTCCAGCCTCAGCTCCCGCAGGCTCTGCTCGACTCCGCTTCGCAGCCAGTCCGGGCTCGAGTCGCGCACGACGCCGTCGCCCTCGGGGCGCAGCCCGCCCTTGGTCGCCACGACCACGTCGTCGCGGCGGATGTCCTCCCCCAGAGCCTCGGCCAGCAGCCGCTCGGACTCGCCGAAGCCGTAGGCCTGGGCCGTGTCGAAAAACGTCACCCCGAGGTCCAGGGCCTTCCGGACCGCGGCGACGCCGTCGTCGCGGTCCACGCTCCCCCAGTCACCGCCGAACTGCCAGCTGCCGAAGCAGATCCTCGAGACCCCGAGGCCGCTGCGGCCGAGTCGCGCGTACTCCATGGCGGCGTCCTACCCGCCGCCGTCCGGGTCCTACCCGCCCGGGCTCAAGACCGCGCTCACAGGACCCGATATCTGTGTGGATGCTTCGCCGGACCGCCCTCCCGCTCGGCGCTCTCGTCGTTTTCGCCCTCGCGGCAGCGCCCGCCCACGCGCGGGTTGCCTCCAAGCCGCCTGGCCCCGAAGGCCACGCCCAGGCCGCCTCGCCCGCGGGAGCGCTCTTCAAGCCCGGGCCGCGTGCCTCTGCCAAGGCCGCCGCGCGCCTCTGGGCGACGGTGAACATCTGCGACACCTTCGACTCCCCCGACGCCATGGGCATCCGCGCGAGCATGCCGGGCAACGGCAGGCGCCAGCGCATGTATATGCGCTTCTCGGCCCAGTGGTGGAGCGGCTCGCGCCAGCAGTGGCTCGACGTCCCGAACGGCACGTCGCCCTGGATCCACGCCGGCTCCGCCCGCTACGTGGCGCGACAGACGGGCTGGACCTTCGACTTCCAGACCCCCCCGATGGGCAGGGCATACATCCTGCGCGGGATCGTCGAGTTCCACTGGCGCGCGCTCCAGAAGGGCAAGGGAGCGCGGCGGGCCTCGTGGAAGCTCGCCCGGAACGAGACCCTGGTCACGCGCTCCGACGTCCCGAACGTCCACGGAGGGGATCCGCCAGGCACGTCCAAGGCGATGTGCATGG
>DATACN010000107.1:0-5268 GCA_036258995.1 Thermoleophilaceae bacterium
GCGGGATCGTCGGGATGAAGCCCACCTACGGCGCCGTCTCGCGCTACGGGATGATCGCGTTCGCCTCCTCGCTCGACCAGTGCGGCCCGCTCACCCGCGACGTGACCGACGCGGCGCTCCTGCTGCGCCACCTCGTCGGCCGCGACCCCTGCGACTCGACCTCGCTCGACCATCCCGAGGAGATCGCGCTGCCGAGCGCCGAGCGGCTCGACGGCGTGCGCTTCGGCGTCTGGGGCCTGGAGGAGGAGGGGCTCGAGCCGGGCGTGGCCGCGGTGGTGCGTCAGGCGATCGGCCGCATCGAGGAGCTGGGCGGGTCGGTCGAGGAGATCAGGCTGCCCCACGCCGGCCATGGCATCTCCGCGTACTACGTGATCGCCCCGGCGGAGGCGAGCGCCAACCTGGCCCGCTACGACGGCGTGCGCTACGGGCCGCGCGCGGGGAACCGCGACCTGACCGCGATGTACGAGCAGACTCGCCACGACGGCTTCGGCGAGGAGGTGCGGCGGCGGATCATGCTGGGCACGTACGCGCTCTCGTCGGGCTACTACGAGGCCTACTACGGCCAGGCCCAGAAGGCCCGGACCCGGATCGTCGAGGACTTCCGGACCGCCTTCGAGCAGGTCGATCTCGTGGTCACGCCGACCTCGCCCACAGTTGCCTTCGAGCTCGGCGAGCGAACGGCCGACCCGCTTGCCATGTACCTGTCCGACTACTTCACCGTGCCGATGCCGCTGGCCGGCATCCCGGCCATCTCGATCCCCTGCGGCCTGTCCGAGGACCTCCCGGTCGGCCTGCAGCTCGCAGGGCCGGCCTTCAGCGAGAACCGCATCCTGGAGGCGGCCTTCGCGCTCGAGCAGGCGATCGGCTTCGAGGGGGTACCGCGCGCGTGACCCAGGCGCCGACTCGCGAGTACGAGCCGGTCATCGGCGTCGAGATCCACGTGCAGCTGAAGACCCGCACGAAGATGTTCTGCGGCTGCGCGCTGTCCTTCGGCGACGAGCCCAACACGCACACCTGCCCGGTCTGCCTGGGCCACCCCGGAACGCTTCCGACGACGAACGCCGAGGCCGTCCACTTCGGACTGATGATCGGCCTCGCGCTCGGCTGCGAGATCGCGCCGCGGTCGATCTTCCACCGCAAGAACTACTTCTATCCCGACCTGCCGAAGGGCTACCAGATCTCTCAGTACGACATTCCGCTCGCGCGGAACGGCCGTCTCGGGGACGTGCGGATCCATCGCGTGCACCTGGAGGAGGACGCCGCCAAGCTCGTGCACGCCGGCGCGTCGGGGCGCATACACGGTGCGGAAGGCAGCGTCGTCGACTTCAACCGCGGCGGGACTCCCCTTGTCGAGATCGTCACCGAGCCCGACCTCCGCTCGCCCGCCGACGCAGGCGCGTTCGGCCGCCTGCTGCAGGCCACGCTGCGGACCATGGGCGTGTCCGACGTGAACATGGAGGAGGGCTCGCTGCGAATGGACGCGAACGTGTCGATCCGCCCCGCCGGCGAGGCCACCCTGGGCACCAAGACGGAGCTCAAGAACATGAACTCCTTCCGCTTCATCGAGCGCGGCATAGAGGCCGAGATCGAGCGTCAGGAGAGGCTCCTGCGCGACGGCGGCGAGGTGGTTCAGGAGACGCTCCACTTCGACCCGCGCTCGGGCGGGCTCAGCCCGCTGCGGTCGAAGGAGGCGGCGCACGACTACCGCTACTTCCCCGAGCCCGACCTGGTGCCGCTGGCGCCGACGGAGGAGATGCTGCGCCGGGCCCGCGAGGCGATCCCCGAGCTGCCCGCCGAGCGGGCCGAGCGGCTGCAGAAGGACTTCACGCTGCCCGCCGAGACAGCCAGGCTGCTGGCCTTCCGGGCCGAGCTGGGCGACTACTTCGAGGAAGCCGTGCAGGCGGGCGACGGCTCGGTGGACGCCCGGCAGCTCGCGAACTGGGTGACCGGCGAGCTGCTGGCGCGCCTGGGCGACTCGGCGCCGGCGGAGTCGAAGGTGGAGCCCGCCGCCCTGGCCCGGCTGGTGGCGATGGTCTCCGGCAAGGCGGTGTCGGCCTCGGCCGCGAAGGAGGTGCTCGCGGTCATGGCCGCCGAGGGCGGAGACCCGCAGGCGATCGTCGATGCCCAGGGGCTGGGGAGGGCGGGGGAGGACGAGCTCGAGGGGATCGTGGACCGCGCGATAGCCGAGCAGGCCGATGCCGCCGAGAAGGTCAGGCAGGGCAACGAGAAGGCGATCGGCGCCATCATGGGCGTGGTGATGCGCGAGACCAAGGGCCGGGCCGACGGCGCGGAGGTGCAGCGCATGATCCGCGACCGGATCGACGGCTGAACCGACGCCGGGCTGCCCCGGCGGCCGGTAGCTTTGTCGCCGGGATGCGTCGCTTCGCGCTGGCCACGTCCGCGGCCCTGCTGGTTGCCTTTCCATCGCCGGCCGCGGCGGCCGTTGTGCGCTCCGGGACGCTCGAAGCCGAGCGTGCGGTGGCCAGAACCTGTGACGAGCGGGTCGGAGCCTCCGCCCCCGGGGCTGCCGCTTCGAGCTGGACCGCGCCCGCGGGCGGTTTCCTGACCGCGCGCCTCGACGGCGACCGCTCCTCCGACTGGGACCTGGCCGTGATCGACGAGGCGAGCGGTGAGCTGATCGGCGCCTCGGCCGCGTTCGGGTCCACCGAGCAGGTGCTCGGATACGTCACCGCCGGCCAGCGGGTCACGCTTCGGGGCTGCCGCCGGCTGGGGGCCGCCGCGTCGGTCCGTTTCTCGCTCGACCTCTACGAGAAGCCGTTGCCCACGGCTCCTGAGGAGCAGATCACGATGGTCGAGGTGCCCCTCGGCGGCCTGGCCGATCTCGCACGGCTCGAGGCGACGGGGCTCGACGTGACCCACGACGCCGGTCCCTTCTCGGCGAAGGTCGTGCTGTACTCGGGTGCCGAGCGGCGGCGGTTGACGGGCGCCGGCTTCCAGGCAGTCACGGTGATCCCCGACCTGGCCGCGCACGATCGTGCCTCCCGCCGCGCCGAGGCTCGCGCGCCGGGACCGAGGGTGCTTCCAAGCGGGCGTACCACCTATCGCGAGTACGTCGACTACCAGAACGAGCTCAAGGGCCTGGCCGAGCACAACCCGTCGCTCGTTCGCAAGGTAACGCTGCCGCTGCCTTCGCTCGAGGGCCGGCCGATCGAGGGCGTCGAGATCGCCACCGACGTCAACCGCAGCGACGACGGGCGCCCCGCTTACGTGCTGATGGGCCTGCACCACGCGCGCGAGTGGCCGTCCGGTGAGCTCGCCATGGAGTTCGCACTCGACGCCGTGGCGAGCCACGGCGGCGACGCCCGGATCACCGCCATGCTCGACAAGGTCCGGCTGTTCGTCCTGCCCGTGATCAACCCCGACGGATTCGTGGTCTCGCGCGCAGCCGGGCCCTCGCCGGATGACGACAACCCGAACGCCACCAACGCCCTGGCGGTCTCGGACGCGATGGCGTACAAGCGCAAGAACTGCCGCCCGACCGTGCCGGCCCAAGCCGCTCAACCGTGCGCGACCCGCACGCATTCCGGGGTGGACCTCAACCGCAACTACGGCGCCTACTGGGGAGGCTCCGGGTCCAGCGACCTGCCCACCGATCAGGACTACCGGGGCCCGGCGCCCTACTCGGAGCCCGAGTCCGAGGCCGTGCACCGCTTCTCCTCGGGGCTCCAGGACACGGTCTTCATCAGCAATCACACCTTCACCGCGGACGGCAAGTGGCTGCGCCAGCCCGGATTCGACGACGTGATCCAGGTGACCCCCGACGAGGCGGCTATGAAGGACCTCGGCGACGCCATGGCCGCCGCCACGGGCTGGACCTCGGAGCTCGGCTACAAGACGCTCGGGGACATCACCGGGGCCACCGAGGACTGGAACTACTTCGCCCAGGGCACCTACGGCTACACCCCCGAGATCCGCGGCCTGAACTTCCACGCCAACTACCAGGACTCGGTGATCGGCGAGTACGAGGGCGAGGACGCGCAGGCCGGCCGCGGCGCGCGCGAGGCCTTCATCGTGGCCGGCGAGTGGGCGGCGAACCGTGCGGACCACGGCGTGATTCGCGGCACCGCGCCGGCGGGCCGCCTGCTGCGGCTGCGCAAGTCGTTCACGACTCCGACCAGCCAGGAGGGGATCGTGGTCAACGACGTGCTCGACACGACGATGACGGTCCCGGCCTCGGGCCAATTCGTCTGGGACGTGAATCCCTCCACCCGGCCGCTTTCCCCTTCCCGCTCGGAGGCCTGGACGCTTACATGCGAGTCGCCCCCGGGCACGGTGCTCGAGTCGCGCAGCATCGTCGTCGGCCGCGGCGAGGAGGTGACGCCGAATCTGACCTGCGCGTTTCCCGCCGGCGTGCCGCCGCGCAGACGTCGCACCCGGCTGCGCCTGCTCGTCCGGCGCAGCCGCTCGGCGCGCACGCCCAACCGCCGCCGCCACCTGCGCGTCACTGTGGTGGCCGAGGGCGGCCGGGTGCGAAACGTCCGCCTGCGGCTGTCGCGGAGGGGCCGGACCTATGCCCGGGCCCGGCTCCGGTCGCTTGCAGGCCGTCGCCGCGTGAGGGTCCGGCGCATCCGCCGGATCGTCCCGGGGCGCTACCGCCTGGCCGCTACCGGCCGTGACACGGCGGGAAGGCTCCTGCGCGCGGCGGTCACCGTCCGCTACCGGCGCTGAGCGCGGCGTATCATCGGCCGCAGGCTTCCGGCGAAAGGAGACGCATGGCGCGCTTGATCCGCATGGACGGCAGCGGGCACACGACGCTCGCGGAGTGGACGGCCGAGGACGACGCGGCCTTCGCCGCCGCCGTGGAGGAGTTCCGCGGCCAGCTCGATCTCGGCTACATCGGCACGGTGCCCGAGGGGCCGGGCAAGGCGACCCACGTGCGCGAGCTGCCGCGCGGGGCCGGCATGGTGATCATGCGCCGGCCTATCGCGGGCGGCTAGCACCGCGACCTTGGCGTCGCACGCCGCGCTTCCCGAGCTCGCCTCGGTTCCCTGGCGCTCGCGCACCGACGAGCGCTGGCTTCGGCGATACGGGCGGCTCTGGCACGCCTGGACCGTGCTGTACACGGTGCCGTTCGCGGCGGCCGGGACGGCGATGCTCGCACTGGAGCCCCTGACTGCGCCGGTCGCCCTCGCCACACTCGCGCACGCCTGGATCATCCCCGAGCTGTACGCGTTCAGGGGAGCGAGCGTGCTGCGCCCGAAGGGGGCGCGCAACGAGGCCAGCGAGCCGGCGGCGCAGGGCCTGCTG
>DATACN010000108.1:0-5745 GCA_036258995.1 Thermoleophilaceae bacterium
GGATCGCGGCCGGCTTCGCCGTCGGGCTCGAAGATGCTGATCTGCGCGGCCCGGCTGTCGGGAGCGACGAGCGTCGCGATCCAGCCCATGTCCATCGCGGTCTCGAGCCCGAACAGATCGCCGTAGAAGTCGCGGGTTGCCGCGGGGTCGGCGTCGAAGACGTTCGGGACTATGCGGCGGACGGCCACCCGCCGGACGGTACCGCTCGGTAACTTCAGCCGCTGTGATCGTCGAGCGCGCCGAGCACCCCGACTGGCTCTCCAACGCCTATCTATTCGCCGAGGACGGGAGGGGTGTGCTCGTGGACAACAACGGCGTCGGCGGACCGCTCTACGAGATAGTCGAGCGCCAGGGGATCGAGCTGACCCACATCCTCCTGACCCACCACCACATGGACCACGTGGTGGCGGTGGCCGAGCTGAAGAAGCGCTTCGGCGTTCCGGTCGTCGCCCACGAGAAGGTCGCCGCGGAGCTCGAGGAGGACGTCGTCGACCAGACCCTCGACGACGGCGAAAGATTGGAGGCCGGCGGGCTGCAGATCGAGGCGCTGCTGACCGAGGGCCACGCGCCCGGCCATCTGTCCTACTTCTTCAACGGCACCGACTGCACGACGGCCGACGTGCTCTTCAAGGGAACGGTGGGCGGAACCAGGGCGCCCGGCGCCACGGGCTTTGCCGACCTCAGGGCCTCGATCATGGACCGGCTGATGAACCTGCCGCCCGAGACGCGCATTCACCCCGGCCATCGCGAGCCGACGACCGTGAAGGACGAATGGGAATCGAACCCGTTCATCCGAATCTGGCGCGGACGCGACCGCGAGGGCGACGAGCTCTGCAGGGTTGGCGACCAGGAGGCCACGCTCGTGCTCTGGGCGCCCGACTACGACGGTGGCAACAAGGCCTGGGTGCGCTTCCCCGACGGCGAAGACGCCATCGTCGGCGGCTCGCAGGTGACGCGCTAGGCGACGACTCCGTGATGCATCTCACGGAGCCGGCCGCTTGAGGCCCATACGCACGCGGGTATCTTCGGAAGGCGCATGGCGACGAGCGCCCTTCCCCCCGGCCCGCGCCTCCCCCGCTGGGTCCAGACCGCGGGTTTCATGTTCGCGCCGGGGTTCCTGCTGAGCAGGATGCACAAGCGGTACGGGGACCTCGTCTTCATGAGGACGCTGTTCGACCCGGGTTTCGTGATGGTCTTCGAGGCCGACCTGGTCAAGCAGGTCTTCCGGGGTCGACCGGAGCAGCTTCGGGCCGGCGAGGCGAACGCGGTGCTCGGGCCCGTCGTAGGCGAGCGGTCGGTGCTGCTGCTCGACGGGGCAGAGCACCTGCGCCACCGCAAGCTCCTGCTGCCGCCGTTCCACGGCCAGCGCATGCGCGAGTACGAATCGGTCATGCGCGAGGCGGCCGACCGCGCGATCGACTCGTGGCCGGTCGGCGAGCCGTTCGCGCTGCTCCCGAGCATGCAGGCGGTGACGCTCGAGGTCATTGCGCGTGCCGTCTTCGGCATCGAGGAGGGCGCTCGCAAGGATGAGCTGCTCAAGCGCATCCGGGCCATGATCGCGCCGATGTCCACGCGCCTGGGCGTGCTGCTCACGATTCTCTCGGGGAACCGCCGCGGCGCTCGGATCGAGGAGTTCGAGAAGCGACGGCGGCGCGTCGACGAGCTGATCTACGACGAGATCGCCCGCCGGCGCGAGGAGCCCGACCTCGAGGAGCGCGAGGACGTCTTCTCGATGCTGCTGCTGGCCCGCGACGAGGACGGCCACCCGATGACCGACCACGAGCTGCGCGACGAGCTGGTCACGCTGCTGGTAGCCGGCCACGAAACGACCGCCACCGGCCTGGCGTGGGCGTTCGAGCTGTTGCTACGCAATCCAGGCGTGCTGGAGAAGACTCGCGCGGCGATCGCGGAGGGCGACGAGGCCTACCTGGACGCGGTGGTGAAGGAAGTGCTCCGCATCCGCCCTGTGATCTCAGGCATCGGCCGCAAGGTGCGCGGCGAGCCGTTCGAGCTCGGTGGCTACAACATCCCGCCGGGGGTCGAGATCAACCCGTCGATCTCGACGATGCACAAGCGCGCCGACCGCTATCCGCAGCCGGACGAGTTCCGGCCCGAGCGCTTCCTCGAGGACGACCCGCCCGACACCTACAGCTGGATCCCCTTCGGCGGCGGCACTCGCCGCTGCCTGGGCGCGAGCTTCGCGTGCTTCGAGATGCGCGTGGTGATCAAGCGGGTCCTGGAGCGCGCACGACTCGAGCCGGTAGGTCGACGGCCGGAGAAGGCAGTCCGCCGCGGCATCACCTTCGCCCCGCGTCGCGGGGCCATGGCGGTAATGAAGCGTCCACCGGGCCAGGCCTCCGTGGCGCCGCGAGAGCAGACGGCCGAGCTGGCCGGCATCCGCCCCTAGCCGCGGCGGTCGCTTTGCCAGACTCGTCGGTCATGGCCGACGGCCCTCCCGAGAGGGCAATGACCTCGAACGCCACCACCATCCGCGGTACGCCGCTGGGCGCGGCGACGGATGTCGAGCTGCCCGACGAGTACCGGCCGCGGCGGCTGCTCAGACGGGCCCTGTGGGCGGTTGCGCTGCTCACCGTGCTCGTGCTCGTCGTGGTGCTGGCGCCGGGCCTGGGCGAGGTTCGCGACCACCTCAGCGGGGCGAGCCCCGGCTGGGTGCTGCTGGCCGTCGCCCTCGAGGCCGCTTCGGGCATGTCGTACGTCCTGATGTTCCGCCCGATCTTCTGTAACAACATGCCCTGGCGCACCAGCTTCGAGATCTCCTGGTCGGAGCTTGCGATGGGGTCGATCGTCCCCGCGAGTGGAGCCGGTGGCCTAGCCCTGGGGGCCTGGGTGCTGCATCAGGGCGGCATGCCGGGGGAGCGAATCGCGACGCGGTCGGTGGCGTTCTTCCTGATCAAGAGCTCGGTGAACTTCGTGGCGGTGGCCCTGATCGGCACGGTGCTGGCACTCGGGCTGGTCGGTCCCGACCTCTCGCTCTGGCTTACCGCGTTGCCGGCGGCGCTGGCGGCGCTGCTGATCGGCGCCGTGGCGGTCCTGCCGAAGCTCGGGCCCGGCCAGCCGGCTCCGAAGGACGCGGGCAAGTTGCGCCGCGCGGTCTCCGCTGCTCGTAAGGCGTTGGTCGACGGCATCCGCGAGGCCGGGTACCTGCTCAGGTCGCGCGACTGGAAGATCCTGCTCGGCTCCTTCGGCTACTGGGCCTTCGACAACGCGGTGCTGATCGCAGCCTTCAACGCCTTCGGCTACTCGCCCGACGTGTGGATCGTCCTGATGGGCTACCTGATCGGGCAGCTCGGCGGCCTGCTGCCGCTGCCGGGCGGACTCGGCGGCATCGACGGCGGCCTGCTCGGCACCCTGGTCGTATACGGAACGCCGGCGGCCACCACGGCGGCCGCGGTCCTCACCTACCGGGTGATCCTCTTCTGGCTTCCCCTGATCGTGGGTGGCCTGGCCTTCGCCTCGCTTCGGCGTGGACTCAACCGGCCGGAGCGGCCGGAGCTGTGCACCGTGCCGGCCGCGACCTGAGGTGAAAGAAGCCGCCTAGCCAGGCGCGGGGCACGCCTCGAAACCTGGCGGCGCCGGCGGCGATTGTTCCGCGGTGTTCACGGAGACTTCCCTCGGCGTGAAGCTTCCGTCCTGCTGCTCGTGGCGGGAGAAGATCCTGGTCGGGCCTCTGCTGGCGGTACGGAACGTCACGGTCGCTCGACCCGTCTCATCGATGGTGAAGGCCTGAACGGGGGCGGGCTGGGAGGGCTGGTCGATCGTCACGTCGCCCCGCTGTCCGCGCCGCCCGGTCACGTGCACGCAGATCTGGGTGTCGACCGAGCCCTGGGCCCACGAGACCCTCACCTCCTCCGGGAGGTCGCGGCTCGGCGGGGTCCGACAGCCGGCGGCTCTCTGAAATACGCGCCGGCTGCTCTGCGCGATCCGGCGGATGACCGCTTCTATCCTGGCGCGCTGTTGGCCCTCCTCGCGCCGCGCGCGCTCCTCGAGTTCCCTCTCTTCCGCTTCGATCTCGTTCGCCATGGACTCCCAGAACTCGCACTCTTCTGCCCGACGCCGCTCCTCCTCTCGAGCCTCGTCGGCGTCCCATAGGGGCAAGACCAGCGCCCCCAGGAAGAACGCGGCCATGCCCTCGCCGCGCTTCCGGCCGCCCCCTTGGTCCTGTGCCGCCCTATTGGAGCGCCGTCGGGACCGGGCCAGGGTCGCGGCGACGACCGTCCGAGGCCTCGTGATTCCGGTCGCGATGAAGCGGACCTGCCTACGGTCGCGGTCGACGAGGAGGGCGTCTCCCGGGCCGAGCTCACCTGCTCGTGGACGGCTCCGGCTGCCGGCAGTCGCAATTGCGGTCGATCGTCCCCCTCGCCGGCGCACGACGATTCCCGCGATGGCCTCACGCAATCGCCCGCGGCCTACCCGGTCGTTGAAGTTGCCCGCGAACCTGACATCCACGATCAGAAGCCCGGCGCCGTCGTACAGCGTCCTCATTCGGACGATGTCGATTGCCCTGCGCTCGGCGTTCGTCAGGCCGGCCGCACGGACATCGCCACGCGGATCGCGCTTGGTCCCGGGCGCCGCCGGCCCGGCAGCTATGAGCAGCGCAGCGGCAGCGAGAGCAACGATGGCGAGTGCGCGTCGCACGGCGAGTCCCAGGCCGAGGCTAGGTCAAGGTGCAGAGATCGTCAAGCGGTCGGCCGGCGCCGCGCTTCCGGACGCAGCGCGGGGTTCTGCCAGCCCACGTCGTTCGGGTTGACGTTCGTCCCGGGTGGGACGATCTCGTCGATTCGGTCGAGCACTTCGTCCGGCAGCTCCACGTCGAGGGCTGTCAGCTGCCCCTCCAGGTGGTCCATCGTGCGCGGGCCGATGATCGCCGCCGTTACGGCTGGGTGGCGGATGACGAAGGCCAGCGCCATCTCGACCAGCGTCATGCCGGCCTCGTCGGCCAGCCGGGCCAGCGCGTCGGCCGCGTCGAGCTTGCGCCGGTTCTCCGGCGTCGATACGTCGTAGCGCTCGGGGAAGCGCGAGGCGCGGTGCGAGCCGGGCGCGTCGGCGCCCGTGCGGTACTTGCCCGACAGCCATCCGGCCGCAAGCGGGCTCCAGGGGATCACACCCATCCCGTAACGGCGGCAGGTCGGCAGCACGTCGGCCTCGACGGCGCGGACGAGCATCGAGTAGGGCGGCTGCTCGCACACGAAGCGCTCGTGGCCACGGCGCTCGGCAACCCACTGCGCCTCGACGATCTTGCTCGGCGGGAAGGTCGAGCTTCCGATGTAGCGGACCTTGCCGGCCTGGACCAGGTCGCTTAGCGCGCCGAGGGTCTCGTCGATGTCGGCGTCCGGGTCGGGGCGATGCATCTGGTAGAGGTCGATCCAGTCCGTCCCGAGCCGGCGCAGGCTGTTCTCGACCTCGCGCGCGATCCAGCGGCGCGAGCCGCCGCGCTCGTTGGGGTCGTCGCCCATTCCGCCATAGAACTTCGTGGCCAGCACCACGTTGTCGCGGCGGCCGCCCGCCAGCGCCTTGCCCACGATCTCCTCCGACTCGCCGCGCGAATAGACGTCGGCGGTGTCGATGAAGTTGATGCCCGCGTCGAGGGCCCGATGGATGATCCGGACCGAGTCGTCGTGGTCCTCGTTGCCCCAGGCGCCGAACATCATCGCCCCCAGGCAGAGCGGGCTGACCTTGACGCCGGTGCGGCCGAGGCTGCGGTACTCCACCTAGACCTCGTCCACC
>DATACN010000109.1:0-1916 GCA_036258995.1 Thermoleophilaceae bacterium
CAGCGGCCGCGGGCCCACAAGCGACATCTGGCCGCGCAGCACGTTGAACAGCTGCGGCAGCTCGTCGAGCGACCAGCGGCGCAGGAAGCGGCCCACGCTCGTGACGCGCGGGTCGGAGCGCATCTTGAACAGCGGCCCCGCCAGCTCGTTGTGAGGCTCCAGGTGCTCCTGGAGGCTCTCCGCGCCCTCCACCATCGTGCGGAACTTCAGGCAGCAGAACGACTTGCCGCCGATGCCCGGTCTCATCGAGCGGAAGAAGACCGGGCCGCGAGAGCTGACCTTGATCGCCAGCGCGATCAGCCCCATCGGGATCGCCAGCGCGATCAGCAGCAGCACAGAGCCCACCAGGTCGAAGGCCCGCTTGACCGCGAAGTCGAGCCCCTCGAACACCGGCGGCTTGAGCTCGAACAGCGGCAGCGCCTGGCCGGGCACGAACTCGACCCGGTCCATGAGGATCTCCATGGTCGAGGGCGCGACCCTGACGCGCACGCGGTGCTGGTGGCAGCGGTCCACCAGCTCCACCGCCTCGTCCTGCGGGAAGTCCGGGTCGGCGATCAGCACCTCGTCGATGGCGTCGAAGTGCCGTTCGAGCTGCTCGAGAGAACGGAAGTCGCGCAGCCCCAGGTGCATCGTCCCGTTGCTGCGGGACACGAACCCGTACGGCTCGATCTCGGAGCTGTCGCGCAGCGCGTGCGAGACGGCCTCGATGTTGGCACCCGAGCCGACGAGCACCGCGCGCCTGCGGTAGCCGGCGGCCCTCAGGACCGCACCGCTGACCTTCTCGAAGCCCCAGCGCAGGGTCGAGACGTAAAGCACAGCGAAGAACAGCGAGCCGTAGAAGATGTAGTAGGACTGGAACTCCTCACCCTGGATCTCGGCGTAGATCAGGAGCACCAGCGTGACCTGGAAAAGCGAGGCGATCACCCTCGAGAAGCCCGGGCGCTGGGCCCGGTCGCGGTAGAGGTCCGACCGCGCGAAAAGGAGCAGCATCACCAGGCAGGCCAGCGGCGCGACGTCCTGGGTCTGGTCGAAGGTGATGTCGAGCGAGTCGGGCGACTGGATCGCGGCCTTGATCGCCAGCGCGGTCCAGATGGCGAGGAACAGCCCGGCCACGTCGAGCGCGCCGAGCACGACGACGCGGGAGGCACGGCGGACGGTCTCGAAGCGCAGCACGCTCCGCAGGAGCATGGGCTTGCCCGCGCGGACGTCGCGCTCCGGGAGCGCAATGGCCGGCTCCAGCTCCCTCAACTCTTTGGCAAGACCGCTGCTCGGCAAGATGATCCTTCCCCGCTAGCTCAAAACAGCCGAACCGCAGGAATGTAGCGGCGTGAGAGGACTGGCGCCCACTCGGCAAGCTGCTTCGCAACGAGCCCTGCCGCGACCCGGACGAGGCGCTTCGGGCGGTGGGCCGCTCGCCCTGGCGGCGAAGTCCTCGCAAATTGCGAGGACGACTGCTCGCGGGCGGGGCGAGCCTGCAGGATCCTTCGCTGTCAGAGGAGTCGATGCGCATCGTTCAGAGGAGAGCGCGGCGCCCGGGGCGGGCCGAGGTCGATCCCGCGGCGCTGGCGCTCGTCGCCCGCCACGGCCCCCAGATCCTCGCCACCGCCCGCCGCTACTCGGCCACGCCCGAGGACGCCGAGGACGCCTACCAGCGCGGCCTCGAGATCCTCCTGACCAAGGCGCCGACCACGGCGGAGAACGAGCTGGTGCCTTGGCTCAAGACCGTCGTCAAGCACGAGGCCTTTGCGATCCGGCGCCAGCGTGAGCGCCACACCCCGACGACCGAGGACGGCGACCTGGCCGAGCCCTCCTCGGCCGAGGCGGCCACCCACGAGCAGGCGGAGCGCTATGAGCGCCTGCGCCAGGGCGCGGAAGCCATGCGGCGGCTGAAGCCGCAGGAGATCCGGTGCCTGCTG
>DATACN010000110.1:0-3061 GCA_036258995.1 Thermoleophilaceae bacterium
GCGCCGCGGCCGCGCCCTGTGAGCTCGGCTTCGCCGTGCACGCAGCGAGCGCGGGGGACGAGGTGGTTGTGCTCCCGGGCGATTACTCGGTCGACTCGCTGACCCCGACCGTGCCGATCCTGCTGCACGGGGCCGTGGGCCAGCCGCGGCCGCGGATCATCGGCACCTCCCAGAACACGGTCCTGAGCTTCAAGGCAGGCGGCACGGTGCGCCACCTGGCCCTCAAGGCGACTGCCGCCCTTCAGGATGCCCTGACGCTTCAGGGGGGCGTCGGCGAGGACCTACTGCTGAAGTCCTCGGGCGGCGACGCCGCCAAGCTCGTGGGGTCCCGGAGCGGCATCGGCACCGTGCTGCGTGACAGCGTCGCGCACACCAGCGCCGGCGGCGCCGGCATCGCGGCGCTGAAGCTGCGGGACGGCGGCAACAGCGGCAGCGGAAGCGGCGAGGGCGAGATCGCGCTTCGCAACGTGACCGCCTACGCGCCGGGCGTCGAAGCGGCGGCGATCCGCTGCGAGACCAGCGAGGACACGAGCTCGATGGTCAACGTGATCGCCCGCGGCTCCAAGGCCGACATCGACGCGCTCAAGGCCGGCGGCAACTGCCTCGCGCACCACTCGGCTTTCCGGCCTCTGCTTTCCCTTGGCATGGCGCCGGGCACCGCGAACCTGAGCGCCGATCCCCACTTCAAGGACGCGGCGGCGGGCGACCTGCGTCTCTCGCAGGGCTCTCCGCTGGTGGACGGCGGCGCGTTCGATGCCCTGCTCGGAACCGTCGATCCGGACGGACGCCCGCGGGTGCTCGGGTTCGCGCCCGACATCGGGGCGTACGAGCTCGGCGACTTCTTCCTCTCCGGCGACGAGGACGGCGCCCCGGCCCAGGCGCCCCCGCCGATAATCGGCGAGACCGTCACCGTCGCAGTCGTCAACGGCCGGATCAAGGTTCGTCCGCCGAGGCGCAGGCGGTTCCGCCTGCGCGGCGTCGTCACGGTCCCCGTCGGCTCTGTCATCGATGCACGCCGCGGCACGGTGGCCTTGCGCACCGCGCTCGGATCCGGCGGCGCCACCCAGACGGGAAGCTTCCGCGGCGGCGTGTTCCAGGTGCGCCAGGCCCGGGGCGGCACCGGCATGACCGACATCGTCCTTCGCGGCGGCAACTTCCGGCGCTGCCGGGTCCGCGCGCGTGGCGTCCTGGCGCTCGCGAGCGCACGCCGCGGACGCCGGGTCCGCCGGCTCTGGTCGCGTGACCGCGGCGGCCGCTTCCGCACGAACGGCCGCAACAGCATCGCGACGGCCCGCGGGACAGCCTGGCTGACCGTGGACCGCTGCGACGGCACGCTCACGCGTGTGACCGAGGGCGCTGTCGAGGTGCGCGACCGGCGCAGGCGCCGCACCGTTCTGGTGCGCAAGGGCCGAAGCTACCTGGCTCGCGCGAAGCGATAGGAGCTGGCGTGGCCCCCAGCCGCTTTCGTGCCCTCCTCGTCGCGGCCGCCCTGGCCATCTGCTGCGGCGGCGTCGCGCTTGCGACCGGCGTGCTCGACGGGATCGAGGACCACAGCGTCGACGCCCGCTTCGCCGTCCGGGGCGACAGCCGTCCCTCGGATGTGGCGGTCGTGGCGATCGACGACGTGACCTTCTCGGACCTGAGGCTGCGGTGGCCGTTCCCGCGCTCGCTGTATGCGCGCGCCATCCGGCGCCTGCGAGCGGCCGGCGCGCGGGAGGTCGTGATCGACATCCAGCTCACCGAGCCGACCGAGCCGGCCCAGGACCTGGCCCTGTTCGACGAGCTCGGCCGCGGCCCCGGTGCGGTGCTCGCCACCAGCGAGACCGACGGGCGGGGCAACACCAACGTCCTAGGGGGCGACGACAACCTTGCGCAGGTCGATTCTCGGGCCGCCGCCGCCAACTTCCCTGACGAGGAACGAGGCGTGATCCGGCGCTTCAAGCACTCGGTCGGCGGTCTCGAGACGATCGCGGTCGCCGTCGCCGAGCGACTCGGGTCCCCGGTCTCACCCGGTGACTTCGAGACGGAGGGCGCCTGGATCGACTACCGGGGCGGGCCGGGCGCGATCGAGACCGTCTCGTTCTCGGATCTCCTCCAAGGGAAAGCCGACCCCGACGCCCTGCGCGACCGGATAGTGGTCGTGGGCGTGTCCGCCCCGACCGTGCAGGACGTGCACCCCACCTCGACGAGCGGCGACGAGCTGATGTCGGGGCCCGAGATCCAGGCCAACACCATCTGGACGGTGTTGCATGACTTCCCGCTCCGAAGCGCGCCGGTCTGGCTGGACGTCTTCGCGATATTGCTGATGAGCCTGCTACCGCCGCTCCTCGCGGGGCGCAGCCGGGTGCTCTTCGCGGCGCTCGCCGCCCTGCCGCTCGCGTTCGGGCTGGCGGCCGCCGCCCAGGGCGCCTTCGAGCTGGGGGTGGTGCTCACCGTGCTGCCCGCGCTCGTATCCCTCGCCGTCGCCACAGTGGGCGCGATCGTCGCGAGCCACCTCGCCGAGAGCCGCGAGCGGCGCCGGGTGGCTCTGGCGAACGAGGTTCTCGAGGAACGCGTGCGCGAGCGGACGCAGGAGGTCCTCGAGCGGGAGTTCGAGGTCATCTACCGCCTGGGTCAGGCCGTCGAGTCGCGCGACGAGGAGACCGGCGGTCACATCGAGCGCATGAGCCAGCTGTGCGGCCGGCTCGCGCTGGCGGCGGGCATGGACGCCGAGGAGGCCGACATGGTGCGGCGCGCCAGCGCCGTGCACGACGTGGGGAAGATCGGCGTTCCCGACTCGATCCTCCGCAGGGCTGGCGCCCTCGACGAAGACGAGTGGGAGATCATGAAGGCCCACACCACGATGGGCGCGGCCATGCTGTCCGGCTCGCGTTCGGCGCTGATCAGGCTGGCCGAGACGATCGCGCTGACCCATCACGAGCGCTGGGACGGAAGCGGCTATCCGGCCGGGCTGGCAGGGGAGGAGATTCCCCTCGTCGGGCGCATCTGCGCGATCTGCGACACGTTCGACGCTCTCGTCTCGGAGCGCCCCTACAAGCCCGCGTGGCCGCTGGCGATGGCG
>DATACN010000111.1:0-1784 GCA_036258995.1 Thermoleophilaceae bacterium
GAGCCTGGCGGGGCTTCGGCGCGACGCCTCCGGCCTGCGCGAGCTCGCGAGCGACCCCTACCCGCTGGCGCGGCTGATCGCCACGGCCTGTCTCGCGCGCGAGGAGAGCCGCGGCGCCCACCAGCGCAGCGACTTCCCGGAGACCGATCCGGGGCTCGAGGGCATGCACAGCCTCGTCCGGCCGGGCGAGACCCCTCGATTCGAGCGCTGGGAATAGGCCCGGAATCCGCTCAGGCGGACGGTTAATCCGAGCTTAACCAAGCCTTCCTCCCCGCTTCACCGGGCCTAGTTTCAATCGCCACACAAGGGGGGACTACAGGATCGCAGTGATCAGGCACGGTCGCCTAGCGGAGGGATAGGAAGCCGGATGTACCAGTTCAGTCGCTCGCTGTACCGCGAACTGGGGCCGAGCGTCGTCGCCAGCAAGGGGGAGGAGCTCTGCATGACCCGGCAGCGCTTCCTGCGCGCATGCGAGGCCTCCATGGAGCGCCTGGCGCTCGACCGTCACTACTTCGCCAAGCCTGTCAAGACACTCTTCAACGACGTGCGGGGGTACTTCCCGATGACCGAGCAGATTCGGGTCTTCCGCGTGATCGAGAGCCACGTCCAGCTGGCCGCCGATTACGTCGACAGCCAGGCAAGGGCCGGGGTGACGTTCGATGGCAGCCCGCTGTGCTGCCACGCCAGTACGCGAAAGGGCACGCCCTGCCAGCGTGTCCCGCTTCCGGGCAGCAAGTACTGCCCGTCGCACAAGCATCTCGAGGAGGACTTCGGGGTCGCCGCGGCGTAACTAGGAGTAAGGCTTAGCTCCCGCGAGCCGCACGTCCATCAAGAACGCCGGTGCAGGGAGCACTCTTCGAAGGCGGCCCTCGGGCCGCCTTCGTCGTTGCCGGATAGCGTGCCCGGCGTGATCCTCGGGGTCGATGTGGGCGGCACGTTCACCGATGCCGTGCTGCTCACCGGGGACCGGCTCGTCACCGGCAAGGCCCCCACCACCCCGCGCGACCAGTCCGAGGGCGTGGTCGCCGCGGTGCGGGAGGCGCTCGAGGCCGCGGGCGGCGAGGCCGGCGACGTCGAGCGCTTCGTGCACGGGATGACCGTGGGGACGAACGCGCTGCTCGAGGGCAAGGTCGCGCGCACGGCCCTGCTCGCGACGGAGGGGTTCACCGACCTCGAGGAGCTCGGCCGCCAGGCCCGGGCCGAGCTGTACCGGCTATGCGCGGCGCATCCCGCGCCGCTGGTGCCGCCCGAGCTGCGCGTTTCGGTGCTGGAGAGGACAGGCCCCGACGGCGTGCTGCGCGAGCTCGACGAAGGATCGTTGCGCGAGTCGCTTGCGGAGCTGGAAGCCGAGTCGGTCGCGGTGTGCCTGTTGTGGGGCTTTCGGCATCCCGACCACGAGCGCCGCGCGGCCGAGCTGGTGGAGGAGCTTTGCCCCGGCGCCCACGTCTCGACCTCGCACGAGACGGCAGGAGTCTTCCGCGAGTACGAGCGCTGCGCCACGACCATCGTCGATGCCGCGCTCTCGCCGCTGTTGCGCGGCTACCTGGAGCGCCTGGCGGAGCGGGCCGGTGACGAGGGCCTGCCCGTACCCGAGGTGATGTTGTCGAGCGGCGGGACCGCCGAGGCCGCGACGGCCGCCAGGCACGGCTCGTGGACTGTCCTCTCGGGGCCCGCCGGAGGCGCCGTGGGCGCCGCGCGGGTCGCGGGCTCAGTCGGGGCCGGCGGCGCGGTCGGCCTCGACATGGGCGGTACCTCGTGCGATGTGTCGGTGGCGGTCGACGGGC
>DATACN010000112.1:0-3946 GCA_036258995.1 Thermoleophilaceae bacterium
CGACGAGCGGTTCGAGGTGTCGCGAGTCGAGCTGGATCGCGAGGGGCCGTCGTACACCTCGGACACGCTGCGCGAGCTGGCCGGGGAGGGGGACGACGAGCTCTTCCTCATCCTGGGCGGCGACCAGGCGGTCTCGTTGCCCAAGTGGCACGAGCCCGAGGAGGTGCTCCGCCTGGCCACGGTCGCAGTGGTGCCACGGACCGGCTTCCACCGCGAGGCGATCGCGGTGAAGATCGCCTCGGTGAAGGGCGCCGCCGGCGTGCGCTTCTTCGACATGCCGAGGATCGACGTGTCCTCGACGCTCGTCCGGCACCGCGTGGCCGAGGGCAAGCCCATCCGCCACCTCGTCCCGGACAAGGTGATCGGCTACATCGAGGACAAGGGCCTGTACGGCGCGTCCAAGGCTGCCACGACCGCATGAGGTACGCCCCCGAAGCGTGACCCCTTCCACCGCCCCCGAGACCGTGGACTCGACGGCCCTGGCCGACCGCATAGCGGCCATTGCAGCCGACCGCAAAGCGATCGACATCCGCGTCCTCGACCTCCGCGGAGTAGTCAGCTACACGGACTTCTTCGTCATCTGCTCGGGCAACACCGAACGCCAGACGAAGGCGATCCACGACGCCATCTACCGGGACCTGAAGGACGACGGCCGCCTCCTGCCCCGCCGCACCGAAGGCGAACGGGAAGCCCGCTGGATCCTGCTCGACTACCTCGACTGCGTAGTCCACATCTTCACGCCGGAAGCGCGCGACTACTACCGCCTGGAGCAGCTCTGGGGCGAGGCCCCGGCCCGATCCGTGGGCTAAGGGGGGCCCAAGCGCGCGTACTGCCGGCCGCGACGTGTGATCAAGAACGTCTCGCCCTTCGCCGCCTGCTCGAAGTACCAGCCGAACCGGTTGCGGAAATCGTGAGCGCCGAGTATCTGGCGGGTCTCCGACGGAGATGAAGCAGTGGAGCTGGCCGGCGGAGAAGTGGAGCTAGCCGGGCTCGAACCGGCGACCTCTTGAGTGCCACTCAAGCGCTCTCCCAACTGAGCTATAGCCCCAGGAAGCTCGTAATCGGTCGCCCAGTGTAGCGCCGCCCTCTGGCCATTCCTGGTCGCATTGACCCGCAACTGCACCGAGTACGCCCCGGCAATCAGAGACGACGGCAGCAGGTAGCAGCGGTCAAGTTCATCGCAGTACGCCGCCACTGCGTCGATCTCGTCGGCGGCATAGGTGCTCTTGATCGGACCGCGTGAGGAAAGCCGATATCCGGATAGGCGTATCAGCACGACGTCATCGCGCTTCGTCGCCCATTTGCACTGAATGCGCGCGAGCCGCGATCCGAGGTCGAAGGCTAGGTCATAGCGCGCGTGCTCGACCAACGGCTTCAGGACGGGGATGCCAGCCCGTACGGCGGCTGCGGCGACCTCTGCTTCGGCGACGTTGCCCTTGTAGTTCGTGCCCGATCCCTGCACGACCGAATCCTGTCACCGATCGAGCGACTATTCGACGCCTCGATGCGCCAGTTCTGCGAATAAACGCCGCCGCCTCAATGCGCGGCGCGGACGCGGGCGCGGTCTTCCCTGAAGTGGATTGCTTCGTAAGCGATCAGCGCCGAAGTGATCGCGGCCGCCATGGCGACCGCGACCAGGGCGTCGACTTCGGTCGCGACCGGGATGAGCGCGAGGCAGACGACGGCTGTCACCAGCCGCTGCTTGTTGAGGGTCCGCACGTTCCGCAGGCGGAAGCCGATGTGGCCGGCGTAGTAGAGGGCGATCCCTCCGAACAGCGCGACGGCTGGGACAGTCTTGAGTGGCTGGTCGACGTCACCGAGCGTCTTCTTCACCCCGAGTGCGATCAGGATGACGCCGGCGATCATCGGCAGGTGGAGGTAGCTGTAGGAGTCGCGCGCCATCCGCGACCGCGCATAACCGCGGGTCTCGCGGAAGTGGCGCTCTGACACGAGCGCCACGACGTCGAAGTAGGCCCACCAGAGTGCCGCGGCGAGCACGATCCCGAGCACTGCTGCGGCAATCATCCCGGCGTCGAGCTCCAGCCCCTGCGCGCCGACCCCGATCGCCACGATCGACTCGCCCAAGGCGATGATCACGATCAGCGCGAAGCGCTCGGCGAAGTGGCCGGCCGACACCTGGAAGCCGCGCACTCCGAATACGAACGGGCCGGCGAAGTCCACGGTCAGGGCAAGCACCCAGAGGACGTACTGCCAGTCGCTCTCGATGAAGCCGGCCGCGATCAGCATGGCCGGGGCGGGCAGCGCGGTCCGGGCCAGCCGGCGGATCGCGCCGGCGGCATCCACGTCGTCGTTCGCCTCGGCGAAGATGAAGATGTGCAGCCAGCGCACCAGCGCGTAGGCGCACCCGAACAGCACGCCGTCCTCCTCGAACGCGTTCGGCACGGCGAGCGCGGCGACCAGCATCGCCGCCATCGACGCGAACAGCAGCAGGCGCTCGGTGACCTGCTCGGTGTCTATGTAGTTGGTCAGCCAGGAGTACGCGCCCCACGCCCACCACAGCGCCGACAGGATCAGCGTGCCGCGCAGGAGCCCCTCCCAGGTGGGCGTCGCCGACATCAGCGCCGTGACCTGGGTCAGCGCGAAGACGAAGACGAGGTCGAAGAACAGCTCGAGCGGCGTGACCCGCTGCTCTTCTTCCTGCTTCTCGGGGGTGAACCCGCGCTCGGCGACCGCGTCGGTCGTCAAGCCTCGTCCCTGGGACGCGCGTCGGGCGCATCGGCGCTCGGCCGCCCGGCTCCAGGCGCCTGCGGCGCGTCGCCCTCACGGCGCCGGCTGTCGCTTGGATGCGGACCGACGCCCCTGCCGCGCCGGCTGAGCCCGTAGGCGGCGCCCGCGAAGATCGCGAGCAGGGCCAGGACGATCAGGACCGAGCCCCAGAAGCTTGCGGCCACCAGCATCCCGATGACTCTACCCTCGCCTTTCATGCCACGGCGGGAGCAGGATTGAGGCGCGTTCACCTCGACCGCCACGAGCTGGCGGGAGGTCTCGGCGACTCCGGCCTTCTGATCCCGCTCGCCGTCGCGCTCGTCGCGGTCAACGGGCTTAGCGCCACGGCGGTCTTCGCCGGCGCCGGGCTCGTCTACCTGGCAACCGCGCTGTACTTCCGCGTGCCGGTCCCCGTCCAGCCGCTGAAGGCGTTCGCGGCCGCTGCCATCGCTCTCCAGCTCGAGGCCGACGTGATCGCCGCGGGAGCCCTGCTCATGTCGGCCGCGATGGCGATCCTCTCAGCGACGGGCGCTGCCGGCTGGCTCGCCGAGCGCTTCCCGCTCGTGCTCGTCCGCGGCATCCAGGCCAGCGTGGCATTCCTGCTCGTCAAGGCGGCTGTCGAGCTGGCCGAGCGCGGCAACTGGGAGGGGCTCCCGCCCGTTCCCGAGGCGGCTAGCCTCGTGATAGCGGCCGCCGCCTGCCTCGCCCTGTTCCTGCTCCGCGACCGGCGCATTCCCGGCTCGCTGCTGGTCCTCGGCTGCGGGCTGATCGCGGGGCTCGCGATCGCCGGCATGCCGCACGACGTCCAGGCCGGGCCGGAGGCAGTGTCGCTCTCGCTGCCCGGCGCCGCCGCCTTCGCCACGGCGCTGACGACCCTGGTCCTGGCGCAGCTCCCGCTCACGTTCGGCAACTCCGTTGTCGCCACGGCCGACGCCGAACGGAACTACTTCGGCGCGAGAGCCCACCGCGTGAGGCCCAACCGCCTGGCCGCCTCGATCGCCGGGGCCAACCTGATGGCCGGTGTAACCGGAGGGCTCCCGCTCTGCCACGGCGCGGGCGGTGTCACCGCGCACTACAAGCTCGGCGCCCGCACGGCGGCCGCCACCGCGTCGGTCGGCGCCCTCTACCTGACCCTTGCGCTCGCCTTCGGCGCCTCGCTCCCGGCCCTCCTCACCCTCCTCCTGCCAGGCGCCCTTGCCGGCATGCTCCTCTACGTCGC
>DATACN010000113.1:0-5124 GCA_036258995.1 Thermoleophilaceae bacterium
ACCGCCCACCAGATCAGCCAGAGCGCGAACACGATCGGGATCTTGAGGATCACGAACATGTAGAAGAAGGTCCAGCCCACCGGCGCGGATGCTACCGGCGCGAACGGTGCGGAGCTACTGCCGCTCGGCCCAGGCGCGCGCCTGGCCGCCCAGGGCCGGCGCCTCCAGCAGCCGAGGAGCGAGCTCGCGCTCGCCGAGCATGGCACGGCCGACCAGCTCCACGGTCACGCCGTGGCCCGGCCGCTCGATGACCTCGGCGGCGTCGCCCGCGGCCACCTGACCCTCTTCGAGCACGCGCAGGTACGCGCCCAGCCGCAGCGCGTCGCCGAAGCGCTTGACGAACTTCGGGTCGCCCATCTTCACGCCGAGCTTCCAGCAAGGTAGCCGCGGACCGCTGACCTCCAGCACGGCGCCGCCTACGCGCCAGCGCTCGCCCACCTCGGCGCGGCTCGCATCGAGGCCCGCCACGGTCAGGTTCTCGCCGAACGTTCCCGGCTCGAGCGCGCGCTGCAGCTGGCTCTCCCACCAGTCGTAGTCAACACGCGCGTATGAGTAGACGGTCTTGTCGGGCGCCCCGTGGCCGGCGCGCCGGTCGCCGACGAAGTCGCCGTCGAGGCCCCTCTCGGTCACCAGCACCGAGTGGCTTGCGGGCAGCTTCCAGATGCCCGTCCGCACCGGCCGCCCGCGGCGCCGCAGCGTCCGCGGATCGGCGAGGTTCACCGACACGATGCGGCCGTCCGTCATGCGGGCACGCCCTCGATCGAGGTCATCCGCCGGAAGTCGGCGTAGCGCTCCTCGATCTCGTCTCGGGTCAGGCGCACCACCCGCTCGACGCCGAACTCCTCGACGTTGAAGGAGGCGAGCACCGACCCGTAGGTCATGGCGCGCCGCAGCGCGGCGTGGTCGGCGTCCCCGTCCTGCGAAGCCAGGTAGCCGAGGAAGCCGCCGGCGAAGGCATCCCCGGCGCCGGTGGGGTCGATCACGGTCTCGAGCGGGTAGGCCGGCAGGGCGAAGAACCCGTCCTCGTCGAAGAGCGCGGCGCCGTACTCGCCCTGCTTTACGACGACCGTCCGCGGGCCCATGTCCATCACGTCCTTGGCCGCCAGCGACAGCGTCGGCCGCTCGGTGAGCATCCGGATCTCGTCGTCGTTCATGAACACGAGGTCGACCGTGCCGATGGTGCGGACCAGCGCGTCGCGCGTGGTCTCGATCCAGAGGTTCATCGAGTCGAGCCCCGCGAGCCGGGCCTGGTCGCACTGCTCGCGCACCCGGCGCTGCAGGTCGGGCTGGATGTTCGCCAGGAAGAGCACGTCGGCCTGGCGAGACTCCTCGGACAGCTTGGGGTCGAAGTCGCCGAAGACGTTGAGCTGCGTGTCGTGGGTGTGGCGCACGTTCAGGTTCCACTCGTACTCGCCGCGCCAGAAGAAGGTCCTGCCGCCGCGAACGTGCTCGATGTCATCGGTGTTGACGCCCCGGTCGCGCAGGACGGCGTGCTCTTCATCGCCGAAGTCGTCGCCCACGGGTCCGACCACCCGCACGTCGCTGAAGAAGCTCGCGGCCAGGGCGAAATGGACGGCCGAGCCCCCGAGCATCCGCTCGCGCTCGCCGAAGGGCGTCTTGACCGCGTCGAAAGCGATCGATCCCACGACCACGAGAGTCATGCTGCGTGAGCCTAGTGCCGATACCAGGGGGCATGAGCACCGGAGCCATCATCTTCCTCGCCCTGCTGGCGCTGGTCGCCCTGTGGGCGATCGCCGCCTACAACTCGCTCGTCCGCTCGCGCAACAAGGTCGACGAGGCCTGGAGCGGGATCGACGTGCAGCTCAAGCGGCGCCACGACCTGGTGCCCAATCTGGTGGAGACCGTCAAGGGCTACGCCGCGCACGAGCGGCAGACGCTGCAGAGCGTCACCGAGGCGCGCCGCGAGGCCGAGGCGGCCCGCGGGCCCGAGCAGGCGGAGCGCGCGGAGGCGAAGCTCACGAGCGCGCTCGGCGCGGTCAACGCGCTGGCCGAGGCCTATCCGGAGCTGCGGGCGGCCGAGAACTTCCAGCGCCTTCAGGCCGAGCTGGCCGAGATCGAGGACGAGATCCAGGCCTCCCGCCGGATCTACAACGCCAACGTGCAGGACTACAACACCCGCGTCCAGGTCTTCCCGACCATGGTGATCGCGGGGATGATGTCCTTCACGACGCGGCGTTTCTTCGAGATCGAGGTGGCCGCCGAGCGGGCGGTCCCGCAAGTCGCCTTCTAGCCGGACCGATGCTCGCCCCAGACCCGACGCACGCCGCCGCCGGCCGGCGCGAGCTGTTCCGCGCCTACCTGCGCGGCCGGGCGGCCGTCTACGGATACCTGTTGGGCTGCGGCGGCGCCTTCCTCGTCGGTGCCTGGCAGCAGAGCCCGCTGATCATGGCCGCGGGGCCCGCCGCCGTCGCGCTGGGCGTCGCCGGGATCGCCTGGTACGCAGCCGACCGCGCGGCAGCGGGCAACTTCTACAGAAAGCTCTCGCAATCGCTCGGGCTCTTCCTGGTCGGCCGCGCCGAGCTGCTGCCGCTGACTCCGCTGCTCGGGGCCGGCGACCGCCGCCACTGCGAGAACTGGATGCAGGGCACGCTGCCGGGCGACCCGCCGCTCAGGGGGGGCTTCGGCCACTTCGTGTACGAGGAGATCCCCAAGAAGCGCGGCGACGACGCGGAACTTGTGCAGCTGAGCGAGAGTCACCGGCTGGCGCTGTGCCTGGCCGAGCTCGAGCCTTCGATCGCGCTGTTCAAGGGGGTCTTCATGCGCCCGCGCCCCGGCCTGTTCGACTTCGGAGAGGACTGGCAGCGCCGCAACCACCTGCGGACCCTCCAGCTCGAGAGCGCCGCGTTCACCGACCGCTACCAGCTGCGAATCACGGACGACCAGGACGAGCGGCGTGCGCGCGAGCTGTTCTCGCCGACGCTAGTGAACTTCCTCGCCACGCACCCGCTGGCGCCCTGCTTCGAGCTGAAGGCCGGCACGCTGGCGGTCTTCGTGCCGCGCGTGCTGGAGGACGAGGGCAACCTGGTCTTCCTGCTCGACGCCGCCCGCCACATCGCCGGCCGGGTGCTGCGCGAGGTCGAAGAGGCCGCCGCTCGTCCGGCCGCGTAGTCTGCGGCCGCCATGCGCGCGGTCCAGATCGAGGAGTTCGGCGGCCCCGAGGTGCTGGAGGTCCGCGACGTGCCCAAGCCCGAGCCGGGGGACGGCGAAGTGCTGATCGAGGTCTCGCGGGCGGGCATGAACTTCGCCGACACCCACCAGCGGGAGGACTCATACCTGGCGAAGTTCGAGCTGCCGCTGATCCTGGGCGGCGAGGTGGCGGGGCGAACCGAGGACGGCCGGCGGGTCGTCGCGATGCTGCGCAGCGGCGGCTATGCCGAGTACGCGGTCGCGCCCGAGGCGAGCACGTTCGAGTTGCCCGAGAGCGTCGACGACGGCGCGGCGCTGGCACTGCTGGTGCAAGGGCTCACTGCCTGGCACCTGTTCCGCACCTCGGCCAAGCTGGCCGAAGGCGAGAGCGTGGTGGTGATCTCGGGGGCCGGCGGAGTCGGTCACCTGGCCGTGCAGCTCGCCAAGCCGTTCGGGGCGGGCCGGGTGATCGCCACCGCGAGCAGCGAGGAGAAGCGCGCGATGGCGATCGAGAGGGGGGCCGACGCCGCGGTCGATCCCGCCGAGGAGGACCTGACCGCCGCCCTGCGCGAGGCGAACGGCGGCGAGAGAGTCGACGTGGTGCTCGAGATGTCGGGCGGGCGCGTCTTCGACGCCTGCCTCGACGCGCTCGCGCCCTTCGGCCGCCTCGTGACCTACGGCATCGCGAGTCGCGAGCAGAACGAGGTCCAGACCGGCCGCCTGATGCGGCGCACGCAGTCCGTCGTCGGCTTCTGGCTCGCGCACTGCCTGGGCCGGCGCGACATGACCGAGGAGCCCCTGCGCGACTTGTTCGAGCGCGTGGGCCGCGGCGAGCTGCGCCCGCAGGTCGGTGAGACCTACCCGATGTCGGAAGTCCGCCGGGCGCACGAAGACCTGCAGGGCCGCCGCACCAGCGGCAAGCTGCTGCTCGACCCCAGCCGCTGAGCGCCGAGTAGTCTCAACCGGCGAATGACCGGCTTCACCGACCTGGGGCTGAGCGAGCCCCTGCTCGAGGCGCTCAGGCATCTCGGTTACGAGCGCCCTACCCCGATCCAGGAGCAGACCGTTCCGGCCCTCCTCGAGGGACGGGATGTGATCGGCCAGGCCCAGACGGGCACGGGCAAGACCGCGGCGTTCGGGCTGCCGCTGCTGCAGTACGTGGATCCCGACGACCCCGACGTGCAGGCGCTGGTGTTGACCCCGACGCGGGAGCTGTGCATCCAGGTGACCCAGGCGCTGCGCGCATACGGCGAGCGGCGCGGGATCGAGGTGGTGGCGGTCTTCGGCGGGGCGCCCATCCGCGACCAGGCGGCCCGGCTCAAGCGCGAGGCGCAGGTGGTCGTCGGGACGGTCGGACGTGTGCTCGACATGATCTCCCGGCACCACCTGATGCTCGACAAGGCCCGCTACGTGGTGCTCGACGAGGCCGACGAGATGCTCGACCTGGGCTTCATCGAGGACGTCGAGACGATCCTGTCGCGCTGCCCCATGGGCCGCCAGACCGCGCTCTTCTCCGCGACGATTCCGCGGGAGATCCGGGCGCTGGCCGACAAGTTCATGCACGACCCGGTGGAGATCAAGGTGCGGGCCGCCACGCTGACGATCGACACCGTCGAACAGTTCTACGTCGAGGTGCCGGACCGCGAGAAGCCCGACGCGCTCGTGAACCTGATCAAGGCGGAGTCGCCCGAGCAGGCGATCGTGTTCGTGCGCACCAAGATCGGCGTCGATCGGCTGGCCCGCCGGCTCAACGACGGCGGCGTGCGCGTCAAGGCGCTGCACGGCGACATGTCCCAGGGGTCGCGAGACGGGGTGATGATCGCCTTCAAGTCCGGGCGCGAGCGCCTGCTGATCGCCACCGACGTCGCCGCGCGGGGGCTCGACATCACCGGCGTCAGCCACGTCGTGAACTACGACATCCCGAACTCCCCCGACATCTACGTGCACCGCATCGGCCGCACCGGCCGGGCCGGCGAG
>DATACN010000114.1:0-24961 GCA_036258995.1 Thermoleophilaceae bacterium
TGCGCTTCCGCTCCTACCTCGACGGCTCGGAGCGCTTCCTCGGCCCGGAGACCTCGATGGAGGTGCAGGCCGCGCTCGGGTCGGACATCGCGCTCGCCTTCGACGAATGCACGCCGTTCCACGTGAACCGCGACTACACGGTGCGATCGATGGAGCGCACCCACCGCTGGCTCGACCGCTGCGTCGCCTGGCACGCCGAGCACGCGCCCGCCGGGCAGCTTCTGTTCGGGATCGTCCAGGGTGGGGTGCACGAGGACCTGAGGGCGCAGTCGGCGGAGTATGTGTCGGCCGCCCCAGTGGCCGGCGTGGCCATCGGAGGCTCGCTCGGACCGGGCAAGGACGAGATGCGCGAGGTGGTCGGCTGGTCGCTGCGGGGGCTGCCAGAGGAGCGCCCGCGCCACCTGCTGGGGATCGGCGACGTCGACGACGTGCTCCACGCCGTGGCGGCGGGCATCGACGCCTTCGACTGCGCAACGCCGACTCGGCTGGCGCGCCACGGCACCGCCCTCGTCCCCGACCCCGAGGCCCGCTGGCGCCTGGACCTGACCCGCTCAGCGTGGCGCTCGAGCCGAGAGCCGATCGCCGAGGGCTGCCCCTGTCCCGCCTGCACCGAGCACACCCGCGGCTACCTGCACTACCTGGCGCGTGCGCGCGAGCTGACCGCCGCCCGGCTGATCACCCTGCACAACCTGACCTTCATGGGCGAGCTGATGAAGGGAATCCGAACGGCGATCGAAGGCGGCGACTACGCCGGGTACGCAGAGCGGGTACTGGCGGGCGAAGCGCCCTACTAGGGGATGCCGGCGGCCTGGGCGATGAACGTCATCGCGCGGTCGAAGATCTCGTCCGGGCGCTCCAGCCCGAGTGCGTGGCCGGCACCCTCATGGATCTCGAACCGGGCGCCTGGGATTCGGCGGGCGAGCTCGCGACCGGCGGGGAACGGCATGACCCGGTCCGCGGACCCGTGGTGAACCTGAACGGGCATGCTCAGGCGTCCAAGACGGGACCAGCTCGCATGTCGGGCGCACGCGAGGAGCTGCTGCCCGAATCCGCGGGGCGTGGTGGGGTCCTCGAGCATCGCCGCCACCGCCTCCCAGGGCTCGCTCCCCGGGCGGCATCGTGCTGCGAAGTCCTCCGAAGTGGCGATGTGAAGGAAGTCGGACACCCGCTGTCGCCGATCGCTCAGCGGCGAGGTCGACCGCAGCGCGGCGCCGAGAATCCGCACGAGCCCCCCTCGAGGAACGAGGTCCAGTCGAGGCAATCCGCCCGTCGTGCAGCCGAGGACGAGAGTGCTGACCCGATCGGGGAACTCGAGTGCCAACTCCTGGGCAATCATCCCGCCCAGCGAAGCTCCCACCACATGGGCGCGGTCGACATCCAACTCATCGAGCACCGCGACTGCGTCGGCCGCCATCGTGCGGGTCGTCCAGGGGCGCCATGGCGTGCTCGATCGACCGCAGCCCCGGTTGTCGAATGTGATCACCTCGTATCCCGAGGCGACAAGGCGCCGTACTATCGGCCCCCACAGGCGGCCGTTGGCCCCGAGTCCCATGACGAGCAGGACAGGTGATTTCCCGGCGCGCTTGCGCTCTCGCGGCCCGGCCGAGTCAGGGGTCGCAGCGACGCGCTCGAAGTAGATGCACGTTCCGTCGTCCGACCTCGCGTGAGAGGCAACCAGTCCGTTTGGCTGCCGGGTGTCTCGCGCGTCGTCGGGGGACGCGATCTCGCATACCGCGCTCATCGCGGGCCGCCCCCCTCGGACGCCGGCGCCATCCCGGTCTTCCCTGGTCGTTCGGCCAGGATCGCCATCACTTTCTTGCACCAGCGGATGTTCTGCTGCTCGAACATGCGTCCCCCCATCAGGGTGAGGTACGGGCCGACCCGCTCGGCGGTGCGCAGGTACTCCGCCTCGCCAAGGCCGGCAAGGAGGCGCTCACGCAGACGGTCGTAGAGGGCGAGCTTGCCGCGGGAGTGCTCCACCCGTTGGGAGAACGCCTCGACGACGGCATCGACGTCGCCTGCCTCGACGGCCTGCAACTTGACGAGGAGCTCGTCACGCATCGCCATCGGCCGAGTGGGCTGCGTGCTGAACACGTACAGCTCCTCGCGCCCCTCCTCGGTCAGCCTGAACACACGCTTGTTCGGACGCCTCTCCTGCTCGACGACCCGCGCCTCGAGCAGGCCCTCGGCCTCGAGCCGCTCCAGCTCGCGGTAGAGCTGCTGGGGAGTCGCCGACCAGAAATTCGCCACCGAGACGTCGAAGCGCTTGGAGAGCTCATAGCCGGACGCCTCGCCTTCCAGCAGGCCGGCCAGAACCGCATGCCTCAGAGCCATGCCCTATCCGCTACCCGCGACCGCGAGTACTAAACCATGCACCTATTCAACTACGCGACTAGTGGCGCCGGCCGTGTCCCTGGCGCCGCCTAGCGCGCCTGGTCCTGCAGGAAGTCGCGGAGCTCCTGGATCTGCTGACGCGCGTCGTCCTCGGTGATCGGCGGCGGGCCGTTTTCGCCTGCGGCCAGCAGCGCCACGCCAACGGCCGCGATGGCGGCGATCACCGCCAGCAACGCCAGGAAGGGCCCGATGCGGCGCCGGCGGCGGGCGGGCTCGCGCTCCCGCCGGCGGGCGGGGGCCCTGGCCGGTGGGGCGGGGGCCGGCTCGGCCCGTGTTCGCAGTGCCTGGGTGGCCGCAGTCAGGTCCGCGACGCCGCGCGTGTAGTCCGTGGCGGCCAGGGCCTGCGTAGCGGCCGTGGCCTCGCCATGGAGCCCGGCCTCGAGCGCCCTGGACATCTCGAGCGCCGACGAGTAGCGCATCTGCGGCTCGCGCTCGAGGGCCAGCCGGACCGCCTGGTCGAGCTCGCGCGGGACCTCCGGCCGGTGGTCGGTGATCGGCTCGACGCCCTCCCGCTGCTGCTTGAGGGCAAGCTCGGTCAAAGACGTGTACTCGTGCGGGAGGCGCCCCGTCAGGAACTGGTAGGCGCAGACGCCCAGCGAGTAGAGGTCGGACGGCGGGCCCGCCTCCTCGCCGGCGGCCTGCTCGGGGGACAGGTAGGCGGCGGTCCCGAGCACCGATCCGACCTGCGTGATGCGGGTCTGCTCGGCTGCCTTGGCGATGCCGAAGTCGGCCAGCTTGGTGGCGCCGGTCTCCTCGACCACCAGCAGGTTGCCCGGCTTGACGTCGCGGTGGACGACGCCCGCGCGGTGCGCGTAGTCCAGCCCGTGGCAGGCGTCGCGGATCACCCGCACGGTCTGGTCTACCTCCAGCCGCTTGTGCTCGCGCAGCAGGTCGGCGCAGGACGGCCCGTCGACGTACTCCATGACGATGAAGTGACGGTCGCTGTCGGGGTCGCGGCCCGAGTCGAAGACCTGCACGACGTTGGGGTGCTGCAGGCGCGCCGCGGCCAGCGCCTCGCGCCGGAAGCGGGCCACGAAGGCCTCGTCCTCGGCCAGGTGCTCGGCCAGCAGCTTGATCGCCACGGGCCGCTCGAGCACGGTGTCGGTGGCCATGAAGACCGTGGACATGCCGCCGGCCCCGAGGCGCCGCTCGATCCGGTAGCGCCCGGCGACGTCGGTGGGAGTGGCCATCAGCCCGCCCCCGGGGCCACGGTCCCGCCCCCATCCGCGCCCGGGATGTTGCCAAGGCCCTGGCCATTGCCGTTGCCGCCGCCCGGTTCATTGCCGCCGCCCTCGTCTCCCTTGCCCTTGCCGTCGTTGCCTTCGCCGCCCTCCTCCGGCTGGGGCTCGGGCGTGGTCGGCGTGGTCTCGGGCGTGGTCTCCTCCGGTGGCGGTGGCGGAGGCTCCGGCGTGGTGTCGGGCTCGGGCTGGTCTTCCTCCAGTCGCCGGCACTCGTCGGCGACCAGGTCCCACAGGCGCGAGAACCCGTCCTCGAGCCGCTGCCTGACGTCGGCGTCCACGTCGCCCGGCATGCTCGCGAGCACGCTGCTGACCGCCGGCTCGCTGAAATCGAGGATGTCCTCGCAGGCACCTACGGAGCCGTTGTCGAGCCGGTTCTCGGCCTCGGTCAGGCGGCTCTCGAGCTGCTCGCGCAGGTCCGCGGGGACCGGCTCCCCTTGTTCCTCGCCGCAGCCCACCGCCAGTGCGGCCAGGCATGCGGCCATGGCTGTAGTCGTTTTCTTCCGGATCACTGTCCGCTGTAGAGCCGCTCGGCCAGCACGTCGGGCAGGCCTGCTCGCTCGATTGCGCCCGCGGCCTCGTCGATCGGATATTCGACCCGCCGCCAGGTCGCGGTCCAGGCCTCTGTGTCTAGCAGGAGCCACGCCGCGCGCGGGTCGCCGTCACGAGGTTGCCCGACTCCGCCGGGGTTGATCAGCCACTTGCCCTGCGACAGGTCGAGCTCGGTGCCGCCGGGCGCGACCGCTCCGACCGCGTCCGAAGTCCCGTCGCGGTGGAAGTACAGCGCCACGTGAGAGTGACCGATGGCGCCAACCCGCGGCGCCATTTCGTCCATGCACTCCGCCGCCTGCCAGGTCGAGAGCACGTACTCCCAGATCGGGTCGCGGGGGCTCGCGTGGTAGAGCGCGGGCTCCTTCTCGGCCGCCGCCGGGTCCAGGCCGCGCAGGAACGAGAGCGACTCCTCGGAGATGTTCTCCTGCGTCCAGCGGGCCGCCGCGGCCGCGCTGGCGGAGAAGTCCGCGATGTCGATCTCGCCGGTGACGACCAGGTCGTGGTTGCCCGCCAGGCACACGTCGCAGGTCTCACGCGCCAGGTCCACGCAGGCGTCCGGCTCGGCGCCGTAGCCGACCAGGTCGCCGAGGCACCAGACCTCCTGGGGCTCCGTGCCGCGGACGTCGTCCATCACGGCCTTGAAGGCCGGCAGGTTCCCGTGCACGTCGGAAAGCAGGGCGATCAGCATCTTGGTGCCATCTACAGTGTCCGCTTGATGGAGCTCCGTCGCTCGCGGCTGCCGCTGGCGATCGTCGTGGCGGCCGCGGCCGCCGTCGCCGCCACCCTAGTTCTTCGCCCTCGTAGCGGGCTGGTCGAGCCGGCCGCGGTGGAGGTCACAGACTATTTCAGCGCCGCGGAGCTGGAGCGGGCGCGCGACTTCCGCGAGCCACAGCGGCTGATCGCGCTCGCAGGCCTGGCGGTCAGCGGAGGGACGCTCGCGCTGCTTGCGTTGCGGCCGCCGCGCCGCCTGCTCGAGCCGCTCGGCCGCCGCCCGCTGCTCGGCGGGGCCGCCGCGGGCGCCGGGATCTCGATCGTCCTGGTGGCGGCGAACCTCCCTCTGGCTGCCGTGTCTCACGAGCGGTCGGTCGACGTGGGTCTCTCCACCCAGGACTGGGGGCCGTGGCTCGGCGACGTGGCGAAGGCGGCCGGCGTCGAAGCGGTGTTCGCCGCCGGCGGCGGGGCGTTGGCCCTGGCGCTGATGCGCCGCTTCCGGCGCAACTGGTGGGCGCCGATGGCGGCCTGCGCGGTCGCGGTCGGCGTGGTCACCCTGTGGCTGTTCCCGGTCGTCGTCGATCCGCTCTTCAACGACTTCGAGCGCCTGCCCGACGGCAAGCTTCGCTCGGACACGCTGGCGCTGGCGCGCGAGGCCCGTGTCGACGTGGGGGAGGTCTATCGCGTCGACGCCAGCCGCCGGACGACCGCCGCGAACGCCTACGTCGGCGGCCTCGGGCCCACCAAGCGCGTGGTGCTGTTCGACAACCTGATCGAGGGGTTCCCACCGGAGCAGGTGCGCTCGGTCGTGGCGCACGAGCTGGCCCACCAGAAGCACCGCGACATCTGGCGAGGCATCGCCTGGCTCGCGCTCGTGGCCCCGGCCGGCACATTCCTGGCCCAGCGGCTCACCGAGCGGATCCGCGGAACCGCCGGCGGTCCCGACAAGCCCGGCCCCGGCGCGCTCCCGGCTCTGGCCCTGTCCCTCGCCCTCGTCGGGTTCGCCCTAGGCAGCGCGTCGAACGTCCTTTCGCGCCAGGTCGAGGGGCGCGCCGACGCGTTCTCGCTGCGCCTGACCGGCGACCCGGCGGCGCACATCGACCTGGAGCGCCGGCTGGCGCGGGTCAACGTGTCGGATCCGGACCCGCCCGCGCTCCTGCACGCGCTGTTCGGGACCCACCCGACGACCGTGGAGCGGATCGGGATCGGGGAGGCCTGGGCGCGCTCGGCGGCGCGCTAGCTAGCCGACGTCGTCGTCCAGCTCGGGCAGGTCGCGGATCCCCTCGCGGGTGCTCCACTTGGAGAAGTTGTCCTCCATCGCGTCGATCAGCTCGCGCATGAAGCGGGGGGAGAGGTTGATCCGGGAGACCACGACGCCCGGGACCTCGCCCTCGTCGACCTCGTGGTCCACGCGGGCGAAGGTGATCGTGAACTCGTAGTCCGAGTGCGACACGTTGGCGAAGTTGGCGTAGTGCCCCGCCATCGTGTCGGGGTCGGTGTGGATGTTGAAGTGACGCTCGGCGTTCTCTTCGGGCACGGCTCTAGTATCGCAAGCCCTCCCATGAGGATCTCCGTGATCGCGGTCGGCCGGCTGCGCCCTCCGTTCCAGGACGACGTCGAGCACTACCGCAAGCTCATCGCGGGCCTCGCCAGGGTGGAGGTCGTGGAGGTGCGCGAGGACGAGAAGGTGCCCCCGCGGATCCCCGACCGCGCCTACGTCGTGCTGCTCTCCGGCGACGGCCGCACCTTCGACTCGCCCGCGTTCAGCGAGTGGCTCGAAGAGCGCCGGATGGAAGGGCGCGATCTCTGCTTCGTGATCGGCGGCCCTCGCGGCCTCGAGCTCGATCAGTGTGACCTGCGACTGTCCCTGGGGCCGATGACCCTGCCCCACCAACTCGCCCGGGTGGTGCTGCTCGAGCAGCTGTTCCGGGCCCACAAGATCCTGGCCGGCGAGCCATATCACTATTAGATAGATCTGATGGCCAGCGACCCCGTTTCAGATCTGCGAGGCGCCGTCGGCCAGGCGGCCACCGAGCTGCGCGGCGACGGCGCGGTCGACCTGCCGGCGCTCGAGCGCCCGCCGCGCCCCGACTTCGGCGACTACTCCACCAACGCCGCCATGCTGCTGGCGCCCGCGCTCGGAGAGTCGCCGCGCGCGATCGCCGAGCGGCTCGGCGACGTTCTCGACGACCGGCTCGGCGAGGCGGTGGAGAAGGTCGAGATCGCCGGCCCGGGCTTCCTCAACCTGTTCATGGCCGACGCCTGGTACCTCGGCGCCCTGGCCGGGCTGATCGCCGCCGGCGAGCGCTACGGCGAGGGGCGGCCCGAGACCGCCGAGCGGGTGAACGTGGAGTTCGTATCGGCCAATCCGACCGGGCCCCTCACGGTGGCCTCGGGCCGCCACGCGGCCTACGGTGACTCCCTCTGCCGGATCCTCGAGCTGGCGGGGCACGAGGTCGAGCGCGAGTACTACGTCAACGACCACGGCACCCAGGTCCAGCGCTTCGGCCAGTCGATCCAGGCCCGGGCGCGGGGCGAGGAGCCTCCTGAGGACGGCTATCGCGGCGACTACGTGACCGAGCTGGCCGAGCGCATCCCGGGCGCCGCCGGCACCGACCCCGGCGAGCTGGCCATTCGCGGCGTGGAGCTGATGGTCGCCTCGGTTCGCGAGACGCTGGAGCGCTTCCGCGTGCGCATGGACACCTTCACCTTCGAGCACGAGCTCCACGAGAGCGGCGAGGTCGAAAGCGCGCTCGAGAGCCTCGAACAGGTCTTCTCATCGGAGGGGGCGGAGTGGCTGCGCACCACGGCCTACGGCGACGACAAGGACAGGGTCCTGCGCCGCTCCAACGGGGAGCTCACCTACTTCGCCACCGACATCGCATACCACCGGCACAAGCGAGACCGGGGGTACGACCGCGTGATCGACGTCCTTGGCCCCGACCACCACGGCTACTTCCGGCGCCTCTATGCCGCCTGGCAGTCGCTCGGAGGCGAGCCGGAGCGGTTCGAGATCCTGACCATGCAGCTCGTCAACCTCACCGAGGGTGGGCAGCGCATGCAGATGTCGAAGCGCGCCGGCGCGCTCGCCACGCTCGACGACCTGCTCGACGACATTGGCGTCGACCCGGCGCGCTGGTTCCTGCTCCAGCGAAGCCACGACACGCCGCTCGACCTCGACCTGGAGCTCGCACGGCGAGAGACCCAGGACAACCCCGTCTACTACGTCCAGTACGCACACGCGCGCATCGCCAGCATCCTCCGCAAGGCCGGAACCGAGCGGGTGGAGGCGGCGCTGGCCACGGACCTGGCGTCGAGCTCGGAGCAGCTCCATCCCTCGGCGCGGTCGCTCGTCAAGCGCCTGCTCGAGTTCCCCGGCGAGGTCGAGGAGGCCGCCGAGCGGCGGGCGCCCCACCGGCTCACCACCTATCTCCACGAGGCGGCCCAGGAGTTCTCCGCGTTCTACCGCGACGTGCGGGTCGTGGGCGCCGCCGAGGAGGGCGGCGACGAGAACGTGCGCCTTGCGATCTGCTGCATGACCAAGCGCGTGCTCGCCCGCGGGCTGGGGCTGCTGGGCGTCAGCGCCCCCGAAGAGATGTAGAACATCTGTCGAGCGGCCGTGAGCGAGGGCCGCATTCGGGGCATACCGCAAACCGTGAAGGAACGCGAACTGGCCTGCGAGTCCGTCTACTTCGCGCTCTTCAAGATCGTGGAGCTGGCCGAGTACGAGGACGCCGAGGCGGCTGTGGCCTGGGCGCAGAAGGCGCTCGAGTGGGAGGAACTCAGGACCGGCCTCGTCGAAGGGGTCGAGGAGAGTCGCGCGGCGCGCTTCGAGCGCGCGGCCCCGAGCGCCTAGATCTCGCTGAAGAAGTTGATGCCGAGGTCCTCCATCAGCGACAGGGCCTCCGCGTTCAGGCGCGTCAGCTCGTTGGTGTAGAGGAGCACGCCCATCGCCACGAGCACGGCGCCAGAGACCAGCGCGATCGCCGTGTAGTGGTCGCGGAAGAAGCGGAAGACGCCGGAGAAGCTCGAGAAGGCGAGAGCGCTGAGCACGAACGGCACCGCCAGGCCGAGCGCGTAGAACGCCAGCAGCACTCCGCCGTCTCCAACGGTCGACTCGGTGGACGCCGCGGTGAGGATCGCCCCGAGGGTGGGGCCGGTGCAGGGGAGCCAGGCGATCGCGAAGGCGACGCCGGCGACGATCGGACCCCCGGTCTGGGCATGGCGCATGAGCTGCTCGGGCCGCCAGTCGCGGTTGAGGCGCGAGACGAACGGCGTTGCCAGGAACAGCAGCCCCATCAGCACGATCACCACGCCGGCGATCTGGCGCAGGAGCTGCCGGTTGTCCTGAAGCGTCTGCCCCAGGCCGGTGGCGGTCATCCCGAGCGCGATGAACATCGCGGAGAAGGCCAGGCAGAAGAGCAGCGCCGGGCCCAGCACCTTCGCGCGCCCGCGCCCCTCCTGGAGGTCGGCGAACGAGACCCCGGAGATCGTGGACAGGTAGCCCGGCACCAGCGGAAGCACGCAGGGGGAGATGAACGAGATGAAGCCCACGGCGAACGCCGCGACCACCGTGGTATCGACCGTGTCCTGGGCGATCACAGGTCGTAGCGGTCCATGTCCTCGTCGAGCCGGGCCCGGGCGCCCGCGGGCGGAGCGGGAACGGCCCGGGGCCGCCTGCGCCATCGAAGCGCCGCGAACCCGAGGGCGCCGGCCACAACGATCGCGGCGATCGCCGGCACCACGTAGGCGGCGAGGTCGAAGCCCTCGTCATCCGGAAGAGCGAGCACCCCCTCGCCGAACTCCGCCACCAGGGCGGTCTTGATCTGCTCCTTGGAGCGGCAGTCGGCGATCAGGCGCTGGATCAGCTCGCGCTGGCGCTCGGCCTGGGGCGCTTCGGTCGCGAGCGAGAGCGGCGTGCCGCAGACCGGGCACATGACCTCGTCCTCGATGTCGCCAAGGGTCGTCTTCGGGCACTGCGCCGCGGCGGGCGAGGCGAGCGCCAGCGTCGCCGCCACCACGAGCGCGATGCGCTTCACGCCGGGTCCCGCAGCAGCGGCGCGACGTGTTCGCGCATCCAGGCGTCGTCCACGGGCCCGCGCTGGATCGCGGCTATCCGGCCATTCGCGTCGATGACGACGGTCTCCGGATACGCCACGACGCCGAAGTCGGACTGCGAGCCGCCGTCGCGGTCGCGGAGCATCGGATAGGTGAGTCCGTGCTCGCGCACGAACTCCCGCGCGTCGGAGCTGACGTCGAGCACGTCCACGCCCAGCACCGTCCCGTCCCGCCGCGAGATCCGCTCGTGCCAGCGCTGGAGCAGCGGCGACTCGACCCGGCAGGGCTCGCACCAGGAGGCCCAGAAGTTCAGGACCACGACCCGGCCCCGATAGTCGGCCAGCTCCACGTGCCCCCCGCCCGACAGCCGCGGCAGCCTGAGGGGCGGGGCAGGCTCGCGCTCTCCGCGAGCAAGGGACTCCTCGATAGCGGCGTCGGGCTCGTTCGACGCGAGCCCGTACGCGAGCAGGGCAAAGAGGGCCAGCACGCCGCAGATAACGGCGATCGGAAGGGGTGCCAGAAGCCTCCTCAAGGCCGTGCGAAGGGTAGTTCCCACCCCGCCGCCGGACCGCCGCCGCGCCCCCGAGCGGCCACCCGCCCGGCGCTAGAATCGCCTCGCCACGCGGACGTAGCTCAGTTGGTAGAGCGTCGGCTTCCCAAGCCGAAGGTCGCGGGTTCGAAGCCCGTCGTCCGCTTCGCAGCCCGGCTGCGGCTCAATGCGGTAGCGGAACGGGCTCGGCCAGACTGAGGGCGCGGCGACTCTCGGCGAGGGCGCGCTCGATCAGGCATTCCGCCTGGCTGAAGTCCATCGGCTGCACGTCGATCGGGCAAGGGGGCGGCAGCACGACGAGCTCCACCTGGTCGCGGAAGCGCTCGATGTCCTCGAGCAGCCGGCGGTGCACCAGCAGATTCGTCGCGTGAAGGACCATGCCGATCGCGCCGTGAGGCGGCTCGTCGAGCTCGCAGGACATCCCTGTCGGGAGGACGTAGATCCGCTCGGCGCCGAGCTCCACCGCGTGGCTGATCGGCGTGTTGTTGGCCACTCCGCCGTCCATCAGGTCGCGGTCGTGAAGCCGCACGCTCGGGAGGACGCCCGGGATCGCCGCGCTGGCCAGGACCGAGTCGACCAGTGGCCCGCGCGACAGTCGGACTTCCTCTCCCTTGCGGACGTCGGTTGCCACGAGGTGAAGCGGGATCGCCAGCTCCTCGATCCGCCCAGCGGTCAGGTGGCGCCCGATGAGGTCGCGCAGCCCGCTGTCGGGCACCAGGTGCTCGCGGGCGCCGCGGAAGCCCAGCAGCCCGGACACGGGATTGAGCGGAAAGACATGTCCACGGCGCAGCTCGATCCAGATCTCGGCCAGCTCGACGGCTGTCGAGACGGTCTGGGGTCGCGCGGCGACGAAAGCTCCGTTGAGCGCCCCTGCCGAGGTGGCCACGATCAGGTCCGGCCTGACGCGGCGCTCGTAGAGGGCCTGCAGCATGCCGGCCTGGATCGACCCCAGGCTTGCTCCACCGGAGAGGACGAACGCTGTCTTCATGCCTGTTGAGCGTCGTGCCGGCGGCGGCTCTTACGTAAGAACGTGGGCCGGCGTGACGCCAAGGGGGCATGAACACAGAGACCTTCATCATCGTGGGCGCCAGCATGGCCGGCGCCAAAGCCGCGGAGTCCCTGCGTGCCGGGGGCTTCGAAGGACGCATCGTCCTGGTCGGCGAGGAGCCCTCGCCGCCGTACGAGCGGCCGCCGCTGTCGAAGGCCTTCCTGCGCGGGGAGACCGACCGCGAAGGGACCCACGTCCACGCCGCGGCCTTCTATTCGGAGCACGAGATCGATTTGCGCAGCTCGACCCGCGCGGAGGAGATCGACGTCACGAGCCGCGAGGTCGTGCTGACCGGCGGCGAGCGGCTGCGCTTCGACCGGCTGTTGCTCGCCACCGGAGCGGCGGTCCGCCGCCTGCCGGTGGAGGGAGCGGAGCTCGACGGCGTGCACTACCTGCGCAGCGTCGAGGACTCCGAGGCGCTGCGCGAGCGTCTCCAGCCTGGCAGCCGGATCGCCGTGGTCGGGGCCGGCTGGATCGGCGCCGAGGTCGCCGCCTCCGCGCGCCAGCGCGGGGCCGAGGTCATGCTGATCGACCCGCAGGAGGTTCCGCTCCAGAGGGTGCTCGGCAAGTCCGTCGGCGCCGTCTACCGCGACCTGCACGCCGAGAACGGCGTGGAACTCCGGCTCGGCGCGGGAGTGGAGTCCTTCGAGGGCAGCGGCAAGGTTGAGCGCGTGCTGACCTCGTCCGGCGAGTCGATCAATGCCGAGACGGTCATCGTAGGCGTCGGGGTGACCCCCCGAACCGAGCTTGCCGAGCGGGCCGGCCTCGAGATCGACAACGGCATCGTCGTCGACGGCAGGCTAGAGACGAGCGTCCCGGGGATCTACGCCGCGGGCGACGTCGCCAACCACCGCCATCCCCAGTTCGGCCCGCTGCGGGTCGAGCACTGGGGCAACGCCCTCAACCAGGGGCTGGCGGCGGGCAAGGCCATGCTCGGCGCCGACGAGCCCTACGCCCGGGTGCCCTACTTCTTCTCCGACCAGTACGACGTCGGCATGGAGTACAGCGGCTCCGCGAGCTCGGGGGACGAGGTGGTCTTTCGCGGCGATCCCGCGGGCCGCGAGTTCATCGCCTTCTGGCTTCGCGACGAGCGCGTCGTCGCCGGCATGAACGTGAACGTGTGGGACGTGACCGACCCGATCCAGGCGCTCGTGCGGAGCGGAGCCGCCGTGGACCGCGATCGGCTCACCGATCCCGACCAGCCGCTGGAGGAGCTCGCGTCGTGTATCGCCTGAGCGCCGTCCAATCACCGCATGCCGAGCTCGCGGGCCCCACGCCGCTCGCCTTGCCTGAACGGCAGCACGAGCGCGAGATCGACCTGGACGCGGCAGAGCGGGCCGCCGCCGACCTGCTGCGCTCGCTCGGGGCGGACCTCTCGGACGAGAGCCTGCGCCGGACTCCGCGCCGCGTCGCGGAGTCCTACGCCGAGCTGCTCACGCCCGAGTCGTTCGACCTGACGACCTTCCCGAATGACGGCGGCTACGACGAGCTCGTGGTCGCGAAGGGAATCCCCTTCCACTCCCTGTGCGAGCACCACATGCTCCCCTTCATCGGCGTGGCCCACGTCGGGTACCTGCCTGGAGAGCGCATCCTCGGCCTCTCGAAGCTCGCCCGCGTCGTCGAGCGTTTCGCGCGGTCGCTGCAGGTCCAGGAGCGCCTGACCAGGCAGGTGGCCGACTGGCTCGAGGCCGAGCTCTCGCCGAAGGGCGTGGGGGTCGTGATCGAGGCCGAGCACCTGTGCATGTCGCTGCGCGGCGTTCAGAAGGCCGGCGCCACGACGGTGACCTCGGCGCTGCAGGGCCTGTTGCGAGACGACGCCCGCACTCGGCAGGAGTTCCTGGCACTGGCCCGGGGGTAAGAAATCGCCCGCTCGCGACGCTCAAAGGGCATGGTCCACACCGACGACGTCCAGGCATGGCGCGAGCAGCGACTGCTCGCCGCCGGGTTCGACGACAAAGTGGCCTTGGACTTCGCCCAGGACGAAGCGGTCGACCTCCACGAGCTGCTGGAGCTCGTGGATCGCGGCTGTCCGCCGCATCTCGCCGCCCGCATCCTCGCTCCGCTCGGCTACCGGGGAGCCTCCCGGTGACACCGCCGCCGGCTGTTAGCGTCCAAAGCTTGGAATCCCGGCCAGGGGTCGGTGAGACAGGCACGCAGCCCCATGCGCCCGACACCGAGTCGAGGGCATGGGTCGCCGCCCTGCGCGCCGAGGGTCCTCGACGGGACCGTGCGGTGGCAGAGCTGCACGAGCTCCTGCTCCGCGCGGCGCGCTTCGAGGTCGCCCGCCGCCGGAACCTCTCGCCGTACCTGCGCGGCGGCGACTTCGACGACCTGGCCGTCCAGAGCGCCGACGACGCCCTGATGGCGTTGCTCGGGAAACTCGGCGACTACCGCGGGGCCAGCCGCTTCACCACCTGGGCCTACAAGTTCGCGCTCCTCGAGGCCGCCGTGAAGGTGCGCAAGCGCGCGTGGCAGGGTCGCGAGCTCCCGCTCGAGCCTGAGACGTGGGAGGTGTTCAGGGGAGCGGACGGCTCGTCGCCGCAGGCGGCGGCCGAGCAAGGCGAGCTCTTCGGCGAGCTCGGGACCGCGATCGCCGAGGAGCTCACACCGCACCAGCGGGAGGTCCTCGTCGCGATCGCCCTGAACGGCGTGCCGATCGACGTCCTGGCGGATCGCCTGAACACGACTCGCGGAGCGCTCTACAAGACTCTTCACGACGCGCGGCAGAAGCTGCGCGGCCATCTCGCCGACCAGGGAATGGCGGTCGGCGCCGACGAACCAGGGGAGGGACGATGAGACGGCACGAGCACGAACGGCTGCTGAACGCGCTGCTGGGCCCGGAGGGTCAACAGCTGAGCTGCGAGGAATGCTTCGAGCAGCTCGACCGCTACGTCGAGCTCGAGCTCGCCGGGTCGGATGCCGACCAGGCTGTGCCCGGAATGCGGGCACACCTCGAAGGCTGCCCCGCCTGCCACGACGATCACGAGAGCCTGCGGGACTTCGTCAAGAGCCGCGGGAGCTAGGCCGCCGGCGCTCTCTCGGCCCGGTCAATAGGGGATCAACTGAGGAGCCGCCGGATCAGCGGCGCGGCGCTCATGCCGTGGAGCAGGATCGAGACCATCACGCAGACGATCGCCGTCCACAGGACGATCTCCTCCTCGCCGGCGCCCAGGGCCCCCGCGCCGACGACGACCATCGCGTAATAGATCGCCGCCACGCCGCGGACGCCGAACCACGAGACGAACAGCCGCTCTCGCACGCTCATTCGCGACCGGGCGAAGAGGGCCATGACGAGCGCGGGCCGGATCACGAACAGGAGGACCGGCACGAGCAGCCAGCCTGAAAGCCCGGGCGCCTCGAGCCCGGCGATGGTGACCATGCTGCCCAGCAGCAGGATCACGACCAGCTCGGCGAACTTCTCCACGACCTCGGCGCCGTCGTGGACGTGGCGGTTGTACTCGTGCTCGAACTCGTAGCGGCGGAAGGCGAAGCCGGCGCAGAACGCGGCCAGGAGCCCGAAGGCGCCGATGAACTGGGCCGCTCCGTAGACCACCAGCACCGTAGGGACGGCGAAGTAGAAGTCGAGCCGTTCGTCCAACAACCGGGCGTTTCGCAAGCGCACCGCGAATCCGCCGATCAGGCGGCCTGCGATAGCGCCGAGCGCTCCGCCGACGAGCATCCCGTAGATGAGGTCTCCCGCAAGCCACTCGGACAGCCAGCCGGTCCCGCCCTCCTCGGCCACGAAGATCCCAAGCAGCACGAACGGCGTGGCCAGGCCGTCGTTCAGCGCGGCTTCCGTTCCGAGGTTGAAGCGTGGTTCGTCCTCGAGGGTGTCGCCAGGAGCACTGACTCCGACGTCGCCCGCGAGCACGGGGTCGGTCGGGGCCAGCACCGCCCCGAGGATGATCGCCGCCCCGAGCGAGAGGTCCATGACCAGCACCCCGAAGAACGCCACGGTGGCTATCGAGAGCGGCATCACGATGCCGAGCAGCCCCGCGACAGAGCGCCACCCCTCCCAGCTCAAGCGGCGCTCCACGGCGAGACCGGTGCTGAACACAGCGACGATCAGGGCGAGTTCGGTGACGTGCTCGATGACCAGCGCGTCGCGAAGGGGATCGATCGCCGATATACCCAGGAGGGACAGCGCCGCGGCCGCAAGCAGACCGAGCCCCAGATAGATGATGCTCGCCGAGAAGGCCCGCTCCTCCTGGTGCGAGAGGGCGCCGATCGCGGCGAACAGGGCGATGCCGAAGCCAAGGAGGCCGAGGGCGTACTCGTCGGCGATGTCAAAGCCGGCGTCGATCGCGAACACGCAAACAGCATTGCCTGGTCACCAGCCGGAAACGCGCACCGTACGATTCGCCCGTGAGCGCGTCCACCACCAAGAGGGACGCACGCCGGACCTTCGATCGCTGGGCCGGCAGCTACGAGCGGGACCCGTTCTCGCGCGTGATCGCCAGGCTCCAACGCGAGGCGCTCGAGGCTCTGGACCTCAGGGAGGGGGACGTCCTGCTCGACGTCGGCTGCGGGACGGGCGCCGCGGTCCGCGACGCGGCGAAGGTTGTCAAGCGGGCGGTGGGAGTCGACCTGTCTCCGAAGATGCTGGAGTCGGCTCGCGACCGTGCGACGGGCGTGGCGGGCGTGGAGTTCGTGCAGGGCGACAGCGAGGATCTCCCCTTCGGCGACGGGGAATTCACTGCCGTCCTGTGCACGACCTCGCTGCACCACTACCCGCGACCGGAGCTGGCGGCCCGCGAGATCGCGCGGGTCCTGGCCTCGGGCGGCCGAGTGGTGATCGGCGACGGCACGAGCGACGCGGTCGCGATGAAGGTGGCTGACTTCCTCTGCCGGAAGTTCGAGGCGGGCCACGTGCGCTTCCACCGGGTCGAGGAGCTCGGCCGGCTGCTGGAGGACGCCGGCCTCCGGCGCACGGCCGTCCGCTCCGTCTGGGGCGGGGTCTACGGGCTGGCGCTGGCGCGCAAGCCGGAAGCCGGTCGGTAGCCCGCCGGCAGTCATCGCCGACCACCCGTTAGGGTTGAGCCTCCCGCCCGCTCGTGCGCTCCACTCAGCCCGAAACACTGCCCCTCGGAGGGGCCGAGTCGCTGGAAGAGGCTCGCGGCCGCACGCTTAGCCTGGTCGACGAGGTTTCGGACGAAGACCTGAACCGGGTCCACGACCCGCTGATGAGCCCGCTGGTGTGGGACCTGGGGCACATCGCCGCGTTCGAGGACCTGTGGATCAGCCGAGAGGCCGGGGTCCCGATGCTGCGCCCCGAGCTGGTGCAGGTGTACGACGCCGACGAGACCCCCCGGGCCGATCGCGGTGATCTGCCGTACCTGCGTCGCGCCGAGGCGGTGGAGTTCATGGAGGCGGTGCGCGAGCGGGCTCTATCCGTGCTCGACCACGTGTCGTCGTTCATCGCCGAGATGCTCGTCCAGCACGAGCAGCAGCACAACGAGACCATGCTCCAGACGCTCCAGCTGGCCGAGGCCGGCGTGTACTCGCCGCGGCCCGCCCGCCCACCGGCCCCCGAGCCGGCGGCCGGGGGCACGATGGTGGTGGACGCCGGGCCCTTCGAGCTGGGCGCCGACGGGCCGGTGGGCGAGCCGGGCGATCGGTTCAGCTACGACAACGAGCGCCCCCGGCACACGGTCGAGCTCGATGCATTCGAGATCGACCTCGCCCCGGTGACCAACGGCCGCTTCCGAGAGTTCGTCGCGGACGGCGGCTACGACGATCCGCGACTCTGGTCCGAGCCCGGTTGGGAGCTGCGGACCTCGAAGCGGTGGGAGCGCCCCCTCTACTGGACCGAGGACGGAGGCGAGCGGCGCTTCGATCGCGTCGAGGAGCTCGACCCCGACCTGCCGGTCATGCACGTGTCCTTCCACGAGGCCGAGGCGTTCGCCCGCTGGGCGGGGGCGCGGCTGCCGACCGAGGCAGAGTGGGAGCGTGCGGCCGGGGTGGCGGGCGGCGAGCCCGGCAACCTCGACCAGCTCGACTTCGGGCCGGGTCCGGCCGGCCCCTTCATCGGCGACTGCTGGGAGTGGACGGCCACCGAGTTCGGCGGCTATCCCGGCTTCCGGGCCTTCCCGTACCGCGAGTACTCGGAGGTCTTCTTCGACTCCGGCTACAAGGTGCTGCGCGGTGCCTCCTGGGCGACCCGGCCGACGGTGGCCCGCCTGACCTTCCGCAACTGGGACCATCCCCAGCGGCGGCAGATCTTCGCCGGCTTTCGCTGCGCGAGGGACGCGTGATGCCGGCGCCCACGCAGACTGAGGCCACGATCGAGCGCCTCGAGGATTGCGACACGCTCGCCATCGACGTCACGCTGGGCCTGAGGCGCGAGCCCAAGGAGCTGCCGCCGAAGTACTTCTACGACTCCCGCGGCTCCGAGCTGTTCGACCAGATCACGGCGCTGCCCGAGTACTACCCGACCCGGTGCGAGCGGGCGATCCTCAACCGCCACGCGCCGCGGATCGTCGAGGGCGCCGAGGAGCTCGTGGAGCTGGGCTCGGGAACTGCCTCGAAGACCCGGGCGCTGCTCTACGCGATGGCCGGCACCGGCAGCCTGCGCCGGTACGTGCCCTTCGACTGCGACGGCTCCGTCGTCGAGACCTGCGCCGACGAGCTACTGGAGCTCTACCCGGGTCTGGCCGTGCACGGCCTGGTGGGCGACTTCGGGCGCGATCTGGAAAGGGTGCCGGACGGCAAGCGGAGGCTGTTCGCGTTCCTAGGCGGCACGATCGGCAACCTCTATCCGGGCGAGCGCGCAGAGTTCCTGGGCCGGCTGCGCAACCTGATGTCGCCCGCAGACCGCCTGGTCGTGGGCACCGACCTCGTCAAGGACCGGGTGGTGCTCGAGGCGGCCTACAACGACAGCGCCGGCGTGACCGCCGAGTTCAACCGGAACATCCTGCGGGTCGTGAACGATGGGCTGGGCGCGGACTTCGACCCCGAGTGCTTCGAGCACGTCGCGTTCTTCGACGAGGCCAATTCCTGGATCGAGATGCGACTGCGCGCCAACGGGGCCCAGCACGTGCAGCTCGAAGGCGCCGACCTCACGGTCACCTTTCAGGATGGCGAGGAGATGCGCACGGAGATCAGCGCCAAGTTCACGCGCGAAGCCGTCAAGGAGGAGATGGCGGGCGCCGGCCTGCACCTGGACGGGTTCCTGACCGACCAGCGCGAGCTGTTCGGGGTGGCCCTGGCGTCGCCGCGCCTCTGAGCGAGCAGTACACCTCGTAGCGATTAGTTTCCCCTCCCAAGCCGGTCACATCGGACGAGACTGGACAGGAGGAAGAAATGCCCGAGCACAAGGTCGGAACCCGCGAGGAGTGGCAGGCCGCGCGCGACGAGCTCGCGAAGCTCGAAGCCGAGCACGCCGAGCTGGGACGGAAGGCCGCCGAGAAGCGGCGCGAGCTCCCATGGGTCCCCGTGGAGAAGGAGTACGAGTTCGACACCGAGGACGGCAAGAAGACCCTGGCCGAGCTGTTCGACGGCCGCTCTCAGCTTCTCGCCTACAACATCATGTACGGGCCCGACTACCAGGTCGGCGCCTGCCCCGGCTGCACGAACCTCGGCGACGAGCTGGAGGGCACGCGCGTGCACCTGAACCACCGCGACGTGACCCTGATCTGCTTCTCCCGCGCCCCCATCGATCGGCTCGTCGCCTACAAGGAGCGCATGGGGTGGACGTTCCCTTACGTCTCGACGTATGACACCGACTTCCCCCTGGACTACGGGCTCATGCTGACCCCCGAGCAGGCCGAGCAGATCCCCGAGGTCCAGGAGCTGATCGCCAACCCGCCGGACTGGATGCAGGAGTGGGCCGAGATGGTCGGGGCGGAGCTCAAGGACGGGGTCCGCGAGGCGCCGAGCTTCATCGCGTTCGCCCGCGACAACGGAGCCATCTACCACACCTACACGGTGGCGGCGCCCGATCCGTTCGTCCAGCCCTACTCCCAGTTCCTGCTGGACCGCACTCCCAAGCCGCAGCCGGAGGAGCCCAGGGCCTGGCGCAAGGACGAGTATCCGGATGCCTGAGCACCGCACGGCGACGCCGGAGGAGTGGCAGGCGGCCCGCGACGAGCTGCTGAAGCTGGAGAAGGAGCACACGCGCCGCGGGGACGAGCTGGCCCGAATGCGGCGCGAGCTCCCCTGGATGAAGGTCGAGAAGGACTACCGCCTGGAGACCGAGGAGGGGCCGAAGGGACTGGCCGACCTGTTCGACGGCCGCTCTCAGCTGCTCGTGTACCACTTCATGTTCGGCCCCAGCTACGAGGCCGGCTGCCCTACCTGCTCATCGATGGCCGACGGGCTCGACGGTCTCATTCCCCATCTACACGCGCGCGACCTGACGCCACTGTTCGTCTCCCGAGCCCCGCTCGAGAAGCTCCAGGCCTACAAGCAGCGGATGGGCTGGAAGATGCCGTGGGCCTCGTCGGCGGGGACCGACTTCAACTTCGACTTTCAGGCCTCCTACACGGACGAGCAGGTGCGCGAGCACATGGGCCCCATGCTGGATGATCCGCCGCCGGTTCTCAGGCAGATGGCCGACGCCGCCGGCACCGACGTCGCGGGCTACGTCTCGGAAGGTCCTGCCGCAACCGTGTTCGCGCTGGCGGATGGCGACGTCTACCGCACGTACTCCACCGGCGCCCGCGGCCTGGAGTTCCTGATGGGCTACTACCCGATCCTCGACCGGCTGCCGAAGGGTCGCGACGAGGGCAGCAGCGGCTCAGACCACTGGGTACGGCGCCACGACGAGTACGAGGCGAGCTGATGACTGCGACCCTCCGCCGCTCGGGCCCGGATCAGACCCTGATGGTGGCGATGCTGCTCGCGGCCGCCGCCGGCGGGTGGGTCCTCAGCGATCAGCGGATGGCGGGCATGGACGCCGGGCCGGGCAGCGAGCTCGGCAGCGTCGGCTGGTTTGCCGTGACCTGGCTCGTGATGATGGCCGCGATGATGCTGCCGGCGGTCACGCCCATGGTGGCGGCGTTCAGCCGCCGGGCGGCGGCCCCGGTCGCGACCGTTACGTTCGCCGCGGGGTACCTGGCGGCATGGGTAGTCGCGGGTCTGGCCGGTTACGCGGCGATCGAGGGCGCGCGTTCACTCGACCCCGGATTCCTCGCGTGGGACGAGGCCGGGCGCTACGTGGCGGCGGGGACGATCCTCGGAGCCGGCCTGTACCAGCTCACTTCGCCCAAGGCCGCCTTTCTGCGCCATTGCCGCGAGCTGAATGCCTTCCTCGAGGACCGGTGGCGGCCCGGGATTCCGGGTGCGCTCCGGATGGGCGCGAGCTACGGGGGCGTCTGCATCGCGTGTTGCTGGGCGTTGATGGCCGCGCTGTTCGCGCTCGGCCTCATGAGCCTGACGTGGATGGCCGTGGTGGCGGCGCTGATCGCGGCCGAGCGGCTGCTGCCCTGGGACGCCCGGGTCGGCGTGGCGATCGTGCTGCTGGCGCTCGGCGCCGGCGTCGCGCTGGCGCCGGACGCCGTGCCGGGCCTCACCGTCCCGGGCGCGATGGGGATGAGAATGGGCTAGCCGGCCCTAGTAGGTGAAGGTCATCGCCCCTTCGCCGGCGAACTCCATCAGCGGCGTCGCGCCCTTGAGCTCGGCGTTCTCCACGAGCTCGCCCTCGTCGAGGTCCCGCTCGTTGAAGCACACGGGGCACACGTAAAAGCGGCCGCCCTTCTCGATGAACTGGTCGTGGACGCGCTTGACGGGCGGGTCGCGATCTTCCCGAATCGGGTCCGCGTAGCCGCGCAGAGCGAGGCGGACGCCATCGCTCGTGAGCCACATGACCACGTCCTTGCCCTTGTCGAGAGCCGCGCCCGCGGTGAGGTACGCGACGACGACGCCGTCGGGATCCTCCTCCCCGTGCGAGCAGCCGACGATTACGCGGTTGTTACCGGCCATCCATTCACTCCTTTCGTGTCGGGGTCAGGCCGCCTGGGTGTCGTATGCGTCCATCGCGACGCGTTCGCGGATCTGTTCGTCGCTGCGCTCCATTTCCGGATGGTCGCGGTCCACGTGCTCGCGCGCGAGACGGAACAGCTCCTCATCGGTCTCCGCCTCCAGATGGTGGCCGCAGGGACAGTCGATCGCTCGCATGGTCCTCCTCCTCGTTTGCCGCCGAAGGCGATCGCCGCCCGGAACCCTAGGCGGGCTGCGTCTATGCTGCTAGTTGAACGTTCGTATAGATGTCTTTCTCTCCAGGCATAGTCGACGCGCTCGATCCGAGCCGCTTGCGGCTCCTGGTGGAGGTCGGCCGGCGCGGATCGATCTCGGCCGCTGCGGAGTCGTGCCGGATTGGCCAACCGTCGGCCACCAAGCACATCAAGGTCCTCGAGGCCGCGGTCGGCGAGAAGCTGGTGGAGCGAAACGGACGCTCCAGCCAGCTGACCGAAGCGGGGCGGGTGGTGGCCACGCACGGGGCCCGCGTGCTCGACACGCTCGAAGGCATGTACGAGGACCTGGAGTCGCTGCGCAACGCGGAGCAAGGCACCCTCAGGCTGGCGGCCTCCACTACTCCCGGGGCTTATGTGCTGCCCTCGATCCTGCAGTGCTTCGCCGATCGCCACCCCGGCGTTGACGTCGACATCGTCATCGGGCCGAGCGCCTGGGTCGCGGAGCGGATCGCTTTGCGTGAAGTCTCACTGGGCATCGCGGGGGAGGTCGACCTTCCGCCGGGAGTTGCCGCTGAGCCGTTTCTCGAGGACGAGCTCGTCGGCATCGCGGCGCGCGGGCAGGTGCGGCTTCGCCGCGGCAAGGCGCGTGCGGAAGAGCTTGGCGACACGACCTTGCTGGTGCGCGAGCCCGGTTCCAGCACACGCGCGGTATCCGAGCGCTATCTCGCGAGGCTCGGCTACAGGCCCGCCAAGCGATGGGAGCTCGATTCGAATGAGGCGCTCAAGCGATCGGTCATGGCGGGCCTCGGAATCGGCTTCGTCTCCCGGCTGGTGGTGGAAGACGAGGTACGGCGGGGGGAGCTGGTTGCCTTCCGCTTCGAAGGCTCGGAGCCGATCAAGCGCTCGGTCCAGCTGCTGCGCCCCGATGGCCGCGACCCGACCCGGGCCGAGCGGGCCTTCATCGACACGCTCGGCGACTGCTGCAGTGTCACCCTCAGCGGCTGCGCCGTTGAGCTGACGGGCTAGGCGGTCCGCGCCCGCAGCGCGGCCAGTGCTTCGGCGCGTTCCACGTAGACCTCGAAGCGCACCGCGCGGTCTCCCTCCAGCGTCAGCAGGTGGAAGACCGTCTGATCGACCTCGATCCCGCTCTCCCGGCCCCGTGCCCGCGCACGCGCGGTGACGAGAACCCGGTCTCCCTCTTCGGTGAACTCCAACGGCTCGGCGGTCTGCGTCTCGAACAGGTTCGGCAGCAGATACTCGCGCACCGCATTCCGACCGCGTAGGGGATGAGGCTCGAGCGCGATGGCCGCTGGATACAGCTCGACACTCTCGTCGAGAAAGTTCAGCACGGCCTCGATGTCGCCGCCGTTGAATGCCTCGTAGGTGGCGCGGACGGCCTTGACTCGCCTGGACTCCGCCACGCCGAGAGTCTTCCATGCCGCAGCGGAAACCCAGTCATGGCTCGGCTGCCCTTGGTGCATGGCTCTCCCTGCCCTACCGTGGGCTCATGTTCTTCCGGCAGCTGCTCAACGACGAGACGGCCTGCGCCTCGTATCTGCTCGGCTGCAAGTCAAAGGCGAAGTTCGCGGTCGTGGATCCGCACGTCGACCTCGTTGACGAGTACATCGCATTGGCGGAGGCACAGGACATCCCGATCGTGGCCGTGCTCGAGACGCACGTTCAGGCCGACCACGTCTCCGGGCTGCCGGAGCTGGTGGAGCGGACCGGCGCGACCGCCTACCTGCCGGAGGGCGCGGGCGTCGACTTTCCCCACGCGCCGCTTGCCGACGGCCAGGTCGTGGAGCTGGGCAACACCCGGGCCGAGGCCATCGCGACTCCGGGCCACGCGACGGCCCACCACGCCTATCTGGTCACCGACCACGTCCGTGGGCCCGACCCGTGGTTCGTGCTCACCGGCGACGCCCTGCTGGTAGGGGACGCCGGTCGCCCGGACCTGCACGCCCACGGTCAGCGGACCGCGGAAGAGATGGCGCGGCTCCAGTACCGCTCACTAAGCGATCGCCTCATGAGCCTGCCGGATCACCTGGCGCTGTACCCCGCGCACTACGCGGGCTCGGTTTGTGGCCGCGGGCTGTCCGCCAACCCGAGCTCGACGATCGGATTCGAGCGGCTCAACAACCCCGCATTGCAGTTCGAGACCGAGGACGACTTCGTCGAGGCGCTGCTTCGGGACGTCCCGCCCGCCCCGCCGCGGCAGGCCGACATCGTCGCCGCGAACCGCAGCGGGCGCCCACTCGCCAGGGCTGAGTGAGCCCCAGCCCCGTCCGGCTCGGGCTGCGCGAGAACATCGCGCAGTTCTCGCTGCTCGTCGCGGTCACCGCGTTCGTCGGGGCAATGGTGGGCCTGGAGCGCGCGACGCTGCCGCTGATCGGGCGGAACGATTTCGCGCTCGCGTCCAGCTCGGCGGTTCTCTCGTTCATCGTCGCCTTCGGCCTCGCGAAGTCGGTCACGAATCTCGGAGCCGGAGCGCTCGCAGAGCGGTTCGGCCGGCGCCGATTGCTGTTACTGGGCTGGATACTCGCCCTACCTGTCCCGCTGCTCATCAGCGAGGCCCCGAACTGGGGCTGGGTCGTGGCGGCGAACGCCCTACTGGGCGTGAACCAGGGGCTCACATGGTCGATGACGGTCGTGATGAAGATCGATCTCGTCGGTCCCAGTCGGCGGGGCCTTGCGCTGGGCCTGAACGAGTCTGCGGGTTACGGCGGCGTCGCGGTGGCGGCGGCCCTGAGCGGTTGGCTCGCGAGCGAGTTCGCCGCGCGGGACGTGCTGGTGATCGGCGCCGCTGCCGTGGCGGTCCTGGGGACCCTGCTGACGCTCCTGTTCGTGCGCGACACCGGACATCACGTCGAGCTCGAGCAGCTGCAAGGCGGCCGCCATACCCGAGGAGGACAGGCCGGCCTGCGGGAGGTCTTCCCCGCCGCCAGCTACCGCGAACCCGCCCTTCGCTCGTGCTCGCAGGCCGGGCTCGTCAACAACTTGAACGACGCCTTGGCCTGGGGGCTGGTTCCGCTGTTCCTGGCCGCGGGCGGCGCCGGCGCAACGGAGATCGGCCTCGTCGCCGGCCTCTACCCCGCCGTCTGGGGGCTGGGCCAGATCTGGACCGGCCACGTCTCGGATCGAGTCGGCCGCAAGCCGCTCATCGTCGTAGGGATGCTGGTGCAGGCCGTCGCCCTCGGGCTGCTCTCCGCATCCCAGGCCAGCGTGATCTGGGCCGCAATCTCAGCGATGCTCCTCGGGGCCGGCACGGCGCTCGTCT